>NZ_JBHVKJ010000008.1:0-121668 GCF_042798275.1 Nocardioides sp. NPDC057767
CTCGCCGGCGCCTCCGGCACCAAGGGCACCCTCGACCTCGAGACCGCCGACAAGCTCCTCGCCAAGATCGACGAGATCGCCGAGATCTTCTGGGCCACCAAGAAGGCCTGATGTAGGCACTCCTTCAGCGACCGTCCCGTCGCGCCCCACCTGGGGCGCGGCGGGACGTCTCATTTGGCCGGACGCACGATCCGTTCGTCGGGGATGACGGCGACGCCGAGGATCTCGATCATCGCCTCGGGCTGCCACAGCGCGGTCGTCCCGATCCCGGCCATCGCCGGGTAGACCGGCCCGGCCAGCTCGCGCCAGACGGCACCGATCTCCTTGCCGTGCGCCTGGTAGTCGGGGATGTCGGTCAGGAAGATCGTGATCGACACCAGGTCCTCAGGGATGCCGCCTGCCTCCTGCAGCGTGGTCAGTACGTTGCCGAACGCCTGTCGAAATTGCTCGACGATGCCTCCGGGGACGATCCGCATGTTCTCGTCCAGCGCGGTCTGGCCGCCGAGGTGGAGCGTGTTGCCGCTGAGCGTGCCGTGCGAGTAACCGCTCGGCGCAGGCAGTGCCGCAGGGTTGACCGGTACGGGCGTGAGGTCCGTGTTCATGGTTCGACGGTAGGGCATCTATTGACATCTCTACAACGTTCGTGCAGAAAATGAAACACATCCTGAAGCGCACAGACAGGACACCCCCATGGACCCCAATCCCGACAACTTCGTGCTCGAGGGCGACAACACCGCGTACGCCTCCGAGAACGGTCTCGTCGTCCCGGTCGTGACCCGCGCCGGCTTCGAGCCCGACCTGACCGGGCAGAGCGAGGGCGCGACCCGGATCAGCGGCGTGAGCATCCAGCACACGCCCGCGACCAAGCTGTGGTTCGGCAAGGTGCACAACCTCGCCGGCTACCGCTCCGTCCCCCATCACCACGGCGAGGCCGAGACCGGCGGCTACGTGCTCTCCGGCCGAGCCCGGATCTACTTCGGCGAGAAGTTCGAGGACTACATCGACATGTCCGAGGGCGACTGGGTGTTCGTGCCGCCGTTCATGCCGCACGTCGAGTGCAACCTCGACCGCAACCACCCGCTGACCTGGATGACCACCCGCACCCCGGAGAACATCGTCGTCAACCTCCCCCAGGTCGACGACGCCGACCTGCGCGACTGGGCGGACCGGCCATGACCGCCGCCACCTCCGAGACGTTCACCGACGCCGTCACCCTCAAGGAGTGCGAGGCGGAGGTCTTCGACCTCGCCTTCACCGCGACCACCCAGCCGTGCCCGTGGCCGAAGGCGTACGGCGGCGACATGGTCGCCCAGGCGCTGGTCGCCGCCTCCCGGTCGGTGACCGACGGCAAGGCGATGCACTCGATGCACTCCTACTTCATGCGCCCCGTCGACATCGGCGCCGAGGTCCGCTACGAGGTCGAGGTGCTGCGCGATGGCCGCGGCTACAGCACCCGCCAGGTCCGCGGCTTCCAGAACGGCAAACCCGTCTACGTGTGCCTGGCGAGCTTCGCCGCCGGCGAGCCGAGCGGCAGCTTCCAAGTCACGATGCCGGCCGACGTACCCGGTCCGGAGACCGTGCCGACCTCCGCGGCCTACCTCGCGGACCGCAGCGGCGGCACGATGACCGAGACCTCCAAGGCGTACTGGTCCGGCGGGCGCAGCTTCGACATGCGACACGTCCCGGGGCCGGTCTACCTGACCGTCGAGGGCGAACGATCGCCGCACCAGGCCATCTGGGTGAAGCCGTACGACGCCCTCCGCCCGGTCGAGGGGCTGACCGACGAGCAGCGCGACGCCGCGGCCCTCGCCTACGTCTGTGACTACACGATCCTCGAGCCCGCCCTGCGGGTGCTCGGACTGGCCTGGGCCGACGAGGGCCTGGTGACCGCGAGCCTCGACCATGCGATGTGGTTCCACCGGCCCGTCGCGATGGACGACTGGCTGCTCTACGCCCAGGACGCGGTCTCGGTCGAGGACGGTCGCGGCACCGGGATCGGCCGGTTCTTCACCACCGACGGCGTGCACGTCGCGACCGTCGTCCAGGAGGGCATGATCCGCGCGGCAGGAGCGGCGTCATGACCGAGCTGAGCCCGAGCGGCTACCAGGACACCTTCGCCCGCGACCACCTCCCGCCGGCCGAGCAGTGGCCGACACTCGAGTTCACCACTCCGCTCCTGGACTACCCCCAGCGCCTCAACGCGGCCACCGAGCTGATCGATGCCACCGTCGCGGCTCACGGCCCCGACCGCCCTGCCCTGCGCACCCCGGACGGCACGGTCTGGACCTACGGCGAACTGCTCACCCGCGCGAACCAGATCGCCCACGTGCTCGTCGACGACCTCGGTCTCGTCAGCGGCAACCGGGTGCTGCTGCGCTCCCCGAACAACCCGTGGACGGTGGCCGCCTGGCTCGGCGTGCTCAAGGCGGGCGGGATCGTGGTGACCACGATGGCGGCGCTCCGGGCCACCGAGCTCGGGCCGATCGTCGCGAAGACCCGGCCCGCGGTCGCGCTCGTCGACCACCGGTTCGTCGAGGACGTCCACGCGGTCCGGGACACCGTCGCGCCCGACCTCACCGTCGTGACCTACGGCGGCGAGGCGGAGGACGACCTGGCCCGCCGCATCCTGACCAAGCCCGGCGAGTTCACCGCGGTCGACACCGCGGCCGACGACGTCGCGCTGTTCGGGCCGACCTCGGGCACCACCGGCGTCCCGAAGATCACCACCCACTTCCACCGCGACATCCTCTCCATCGACAACACCTTCGGCCGGGCGACCCTGCGGCTGGAGCCGGCCGACGTGGTCGCGTGCACGGCACCGTTCGCGTTCACCTTCGGCCTCGGCATGCTGGTCGTCTTCACGCTTCGGGCCGGGGCCTGCGCTCTGCTCACCGAGGCCGCCTCACCCGTCCAGCTCGCCGACCTCATCGCCGAGCACGGCGTCACCGCGCTCGCGACCGCGCCGACGGCGTACAAGCAGATCCTCAAGTCCGGGAAGATCGGACAGCTCACCGGCCTGCGCGTCGCGGTCACCGCGGGCGAGCACATGCCCCAGGTGACCTGGGAGGACCTCGAGCGCGAGCTCGGGCTACGGGTCATCGACGGCATCGGTGCCACCGAGATGCTGCACATCTTCATCTCCGCCGCCGGCGACGAGATCCGCCCCGGCGCCACCGGCAAGCCGGTGCCCGGCTACCGCGCCACCGTCCTCGACGCCGAGGGCAACGAGGTCGGCCCCGGGGTCGAAGGACGCCTCGGGGTGATCGGCCCGGTCGGCTGCCGCTACCTCGACGACGAGCGCCAGCGCGGCTACGTCGTCAACGGCTGGAACGTCACCGGCGACACCTTCGTCCGCGACGAGGACGGCTACTACTGGTACCGCTCCCGCACCGACAACATGATCGTCTCCTCCGGCTACAACATCGCCGGACCCGAGGTCGAGGAGGCCCTGGGCACCCACCCGGACGTGGTGGAGGCCGGCGTCGTCGGCGGACCCGACGCGGACCGCGGCGCGATCGTGTGCGCCTTCGTGGTGCTCCGCGAGGGCGTCGACGGCGATGCCGCCAAGGCCGAGGAGATCCAGCAGTACGTCAAGGGGCGGCTCGCTCCCTACAAGTACCCGCGCCACGTCCGGTTCGTCGCGTCCCTGCCACGCAACACCAGCGGCAAGCTGCAGCACTTCAAGCTGCGCCAGATCATCGCCTCGGAGACCGGGACATGAGAATCGCGATCGTCGGCGGCGGGCCCGGCGGGCTCTACTTCGCCACCCTGATGAAGACCCTCGACCCGAGCCACGAGATCACGGTCTGGGAGCGCAACGCCCCCGACGACACCTTCGGCTTCGGCGTGGTCTTCTCCGACGAGACCCTCGGCAGCATCGAGGGCGCCGACCAGGTCGTGCACGACCGGATGGAGGAGCTGTTCGCCCGCTGGACCGACATCGACGTCGGTCTCACCGATCGTCACGGCGCGCGCCACTCCTTCACCGTCGGCGGGCAGGGTTTCGCAGCGATGTCGCGCAAGGACCTGCTCCAGATCCTGCAGGAGCGGGTCGCCGAGCTGGGCGTGACCGTCCACTTCCGCACCGCGGCCCCCGACCCCGACGAGCTGCGGGCCTCGTACGACCTGGTGCTGGCGGCGGACGGCGTCAACTCGGCCGTCCGGACCAAGTACGCCGACCGGTTCGGCCCCAGCCTGGACCGGCGGCGGAACAAGTACATCTGGTTCGGCACCGACCTGGTCTTCGAGGCCTTCCAGTTCTTCGTCAAGCAGACGGAGTGGGGCACGATGCAGATCCACGGCTACCCGTTCTCCGACCGCGGCTCGACGTTCATCGTGGAGATGCGCGAGGAGGTCTGGCGCCGCGCCGGCCTGGACCGCACCGAGGACCAGGTCCTCGCGCCGGGCTCCTCCGATGAGTACGCCGTCGAGCGGGTCGCCGAGATCTTCGCCGACGAGCTCCGCGGCCACGCGATCCTGACCAACAACTCGCGCTGGATCAGCTTCCAGACCGTACGCAACGAGCACTGGTCCGACGGCAACGTCGTGCTCCTCGGCGACGCCGCCCACACCGCCCACTTCTCGATCGGCTCGGGCACCAAGCTGGCCATGGAGGACGCCCTCGCGCTCGCCGTCTGCCTGCACGAGCACGCCTCTTTGGAGGAGGCGCTCGAGGCGTACCAGACCGAGCGGAAGCCGGTGGTCGAGTCGACCCAGCGGGCGGCCCAGGCCTCGCTGGAGTGGTTCGAGAACATCGACATGTACGCCGACCAGGACCCCGCCCAGTTCGTCTTCAACCTGCTGACCCGCTCCCGCCGGATCACCTTCGAGAACCTGAAGGAGCGCGACGCCGACTTCGCACGCCGGATGGAGGCGGAGTTCGCCCGCCACCAGGGCGCCCGCGAGGTCGCGCCGGCGATGTTCCAGCCGGTCAGGATCGGCGAGCTGGAGCTGAAGAACCGGATCATGCTCTCACCGATGGACATGTACTCCGCCGTGGACGGCCTACCTGACGATTTCCACCTGGTCCACCTCGGCTCGAAGGCGCTCGGTGGAGCCGGCCTGGTGATGACCGAGATGACCTGCGTCTCCCCCGAGGGCCGGATCACGCCCGGCTGCCCGGGCATCTGGACCGACGACCAGGGCACCCACTGGCGGCGGGTCACCGACTTCGTGCACCGCCACTCCACCGCCAAGATCGGCATGCAGCTGGGCCACTCGGGCCGCAAGGGCTCGACGAAGCTGATGTGGGAGGGGATGGACGAGCCGCTCGAGGACGGCAACTGGGAGGTGATCGGGCCCTCCCCGCTCCCCTACGGCGACGGCTGTCACGTCCCGCGCGAGGCGACGCGATCCGACCTGGACACGGTGGTCGCAGACTTCGTCGCCGCCGCCCGGCGCGCGGTCGAGGCCGGCTTCGACCTGATCGAGATCCACGCCGCACACGGCTACCTGCTCAGCTCGTTCCTCTCGCCTCTCGCAAACCACCGCGACGACGAGTACGGCGGGCCGCTCGTCAACCGCCTCCGGTTCCCCTTGGAGGTCTTCGACGCGGTCCGTACGACGGTGCCGGCCCACATCCCGGTGACGGTCCGGATCTCCGCGACCGACTGGATGCCCGACGGCAACACCGACGAGGATGCGGTGGAGATCGCCCGCGCGTTCGTCGAGCACGGCGCGGCCGCCATCGACGTCTCCTCCGGCCAGGTCAGCAAGGACGAGAAGCCGGCCTTCGGCCGCTCCTACCAGACCCCGTTCGCCGACAAGATCCGCCACCGCGTCGCCGAACCGGCCGGGTCCAAGGTGATCGCGGTGGGTGCCATCTCGTCCTACGACGACGTCAACTCGATCCTGCTCGCCGGTCGTGCCGACCTCTGCGCCCTCGGCCGCACCCATCTGTTCGACCCCAGCTGGACGCTGCACGCCGCCGCCGAGCAGGACTACCAGGGCGCGGCAGCGGACTGGCCGGTGCAGTGGGCGGCCGGGCGGCGCAAGCCACCGACGTCGCGCAGCGACAAGATCCCACCACGACTGCAGCTGCTCCGGGCCGGCGAGAGCGACGATGTCCACCTGAGGTGGACCCCCGGGAGGCCGGCGGAGAATCCGGCAGAATGCCGCAGGTGACCATGACGGAGGCTGCACCGGCAACACAGCAGAACCGACGATCGCGCACCACCATGGTGACCTTCCTCGGTGCTGTCGTCCGCCCGCTCGGGGACTGGATGCCGATCGCCGGCGCCGTCGATCTGCTCACCCAGGCCGGCCTGGACGCCCCCTCTGTACGCACCGCGGTCCACCGCCTCAAACGCAACGGCTGGCTCGCCTCGGAGACCCGCGACGGCACCCGCGGATACTCCCTCACCCCGACGGCGCTGACCACGCTCGCCGCCGGCGACGAGGTGATCTGGCACGCGCGCGAGCCCGCGAACCTGGCCGACGGCTGGTGCATCGTGCACTTCGGCGTACCGGAGTCGCTGCGCGCCAAGCGCCACCAGCTGCGTGCCCACCTCTCGCACCTCGGATTCGGCAACGTCGGCACCGCGCTCTGGATCGCGCCCGCGCGGATGCGCGAGGCGGCCGAGCGAGCGGTCACCGAGCTCGGGCTGGAGTCCTACGCGGCGATCTTCGTCGGTGGCTACCAGGGCACCCAGAACCTCACCGAGCTGCTCTACAACAGCTGGGACCTGGCAGCGATCGACCAGAGCTACCGCGACTTCATCACGGCCCACCGCGATCTCTCCGAGCGGATCGAGAGCGCCGCGCCGTCGGGACAGGAGGCGTTCGTGGCGTACCTCGGCGTCGTCGGGCGCTGGCGCAAGCTGCCCTTCCGCGATCCGGGTCTGCCCCACGAGGTGCTCGCTCCGGACTGGAGCGCGCCGACCGCGACCGCCCTGTTCGAGCGCCTCGTCGAGGTGCTCGAGAAGCCCGCGCTCGCGCATGCGAGCGCCCACTGGCCGCTCACCGTCCGGGAAGGAAGAGCATGAACACCGTCAGAAGGATCAGCGCTTTCGTGGGACGCTGGTTCGCCTTGATCGTCCTCGTCGCAGGCGCCATCGCGCTGGCCACCCCCAGCACCTTCGACGGGTGGGCGGCCCAGGTGCCCCTGCTTCTGCAGATCATCATGCTCGGGATGGGCATGACGCTGCGGCCCAGCGACTTCGCGATCATCGGTCGGCGGCCCTGGGCGCTTCTGCTGGGCGTCGCCGCGCAGTTCACCCTGATGCCGCTGATCGGCTGGAGCATCGCGCACCTGCTCGGCCTCTCCGCCGTGCTCAGCGCCGGCATGATCCTGGTGGGCTGCGCGCCCGGCGGCACCGCCTCCAACGTCATGGTGTTCCTCGCCCGCGGCGACACGGCGCTGTCGGTGGCGATGACCTCGGTGTCGACGCTGCTCGCCCCGGTGCTGACCCCGCTGCTCGTCCTGCTGCTGATCGGCGAGGACCTCCCGGTCTCCGCGAGCGAGCTGTTCCTCTCGATCGTGAAGATCGTGCTCGTACCGGTGCTGCTCGGCCTGATCCTCCGGCTGGTGTTTCCGCGTCTCATCGAGCGGGTCGTCGACCTGCTCCCCCTGATCTCCGTCGCCGGCATCACCGGTGTCGTGCTGGCTGTCGTGGCCGGCAGCGCGTCCACGTTGCTCTCCGTCGGGCTGCTGGTCGTCGCCGCCGTGGTGCTGCACAACCTCGCCGGCCTGACCCTCGGGTACGCCGTCGGGCGCCTGTGCGGCATGCCGGTCTCGAGCCGCCGCGCCATCAGCATCGAGGTCGGCATGCAGAACTCCGGCCTCGCCGCAGCCCTCGCGACGGTCCACTTCTCGCCCGCGGCCGCACTGCCGGCGGCGATCTTCTCGGTCTGGCACAACGTGTCCGGCTCGACCCTGGCGAGCTACTGGTCCCGCCGCCCCATCGAGCGCGAGAACGTCACCTCCAGCGACGCCTCAGGTGCCGCGATCACACCCTGAGCGGGCCGGCTCGCCTGGCTCGCCGCCCTGCGTCTCATCACCGGAGCGAACTGACTACCCTGACGCTGCTTCAATGCAACAGTGCTGGGACAAGACCGCCGCGCCTTCCACGGACGAGTCGTGGTCGCGGCGGCCGCTCCGCCCTGCGCGCCCTCCTTCCACTGCCCCCAGAGAGGGACCCACGATGCTCACTCACGACCTGGGTCGGCCAGCGTTACCGGTGGCCGAACGTCTCCGATTTCGGGAGATGACGACATCCGACCTCGACGACATCGCCTCTCTCCTGGGTGACGAGCGGGTCATGCGTTTCTATCCGCGGCCGAAGACCAGACCCGAGGCGCTTGCCTGGATTGAGTGGTCGCGCCGGAACTATGCACGCGATGGCTTCGGACTGTGGGTCATCGAGGATCTCGACGGCTCGTTCGTCGGGGACTGCGGCCTGACATGGCAGATGGTGGACGGGCAGGAGGAGCTCGAGGTGGGGTATCACATCGTGCCGGAACGACAGGGCGCGGGTCTGGCGACCGAGGGCGCCGCAGCTTGCCGCGATTTCGCGGCCGAACGTGGCATACCGCGACTGATCGCCATCACCAACCCTGAGAACGTGCCTTCGCAGAGGGTGGCCGAGAAGATCGGCATGACCTGGGAGCGATCGACGACAACACCCTCTGGGGTCGCCATCACCGTTCACGGTATGGGCCTGCATTCGACTCCAAGCGCGTCCACCGTGCTTCAGTGAGGTCTTGGGCGGGTGGTCACAGGCTCGCACTGGGACAGGCCCGGCGCGCGAGACCGGGCACAGGTGGTCGTCATCGCGTACCGAGCGGGTCTCGTCGACCAGTAGGCCGACGACAGTGCCCCCACAGTCGGACTGACGCACGCCCGGCCGACCGGTGATCGCCTGTAGGTCATGTCGCTGAACAGGTGCTCAGGGGTCGGCTCCTCGGGAGGGGGAGGCGTCAGATCGCGTCGGTGAGCGCAGCGAGTGCGGCCGCCTCGTAACGGCCGGCCAGCTCGCGTACCTCGGCGCTGGCCTTGGTCGGTGATCCGGCATCGAACGGCGGCTGGGGATCGTACTCGGTCCACAGCTGGACGGCCTCGGCCGTTCGGCGGTCGGCGATCAGCTCGACGAGCCGCAGAGCCATGTCGATGCCGCTGGAGACGCCGGCGGAGGTGATGACACGCGCGCCGAGGTGTTCCACGACTCGGTCGGGCCGTGCGACGGCTCCGTAGAGGGCGAGCTTGTCCAGGTGTCGGTAGTGGGTGGTGGCCGTGAGTCCCTCGAGAAGGCCGGCCGCGCCCAGGATCAGGGAACCCGAGCAGACCGAGGTCGTCCAGAGGGTGTCGGCGTGGACCTCGGCCAGCCAGCCAGGAATCGGCCCGGACAGAGCGGCGAGGGTGCCGGGCCCGCCCGGGACCACCACGACGTCAGGGCGGGGTACCTCGCCCAGCCCCAGGGCCGCCGTCAGGGTGAGGCTGGTCTGGTCGTCGACGATCGGGCCGGCCTGGGCGGCGACCAGGTCGACGCTGACCCCGGGCGTCATGGCGAGCATCTGGTAAGGCCCGACGACGTCCAGTGCGGTGAAGCCGTCGTAGAGCGGGATGGCGACGCGCGTGCTCATGGCCGACCGCCCTCTCCGGCGAGTCTCGGGTGCGCGCGGTGGCGCAGCAGTACCCCGAGCATCGCGACCATCATCACGACGTGGGCGAGGACCATGAACGCCATCGCTCCGATCAGCCCGGTCCACAACAACGGCACCAGCACCAGGGGTGCGTACATCGCCGCGCACATCTCGATGGTGCAGGCCGCTCCGTGGCCTCGGACCCACATCCAGAGGCCCATCCCGAGCGCCATGTCCGTGGCCATCAACGTGAACGACAGGCCCGGGCGGTCCATGAAGGGGACGGTCAGGCCGGCGAGACCTCGCAGTGCGCCGAACGCCAGCATGCCGGCGAACATCGCGGCGACCATCTCGAGGTAGTGGAAGCCAAGGCGCCAGGCCCGGCGACTCGGAGTAGCGGGAACCGGGCGATTGCTGGTGGAGGAGGTCATGCCGAGCACTGTGCGCCGTTGCGGGAGGCGTTCCCACAGCACACCAGACGGATGTCTCTATTCTTGGGAAACAAGTCTGTCAGACATGACTTGGGCTTCGCTCGGATGAGGTACGTTGGGCCCATGGGCGAGCGCCGGCGCGTGCTGATCGTGGGGTACCCTGCAGCCGAGCTGCTGGACATCGCGTGTGTGATGACGGCGCTGCAGCTGGCCAACGTTCGACACGGGTCCGAGCTCTACCGCCCCAGGCTCGCCTCGCCGGGGGGTATGCCGATCCGCACCGGCACCGGGCTGACCCTTGACGTCGACGTGACGCTCGAGAAGGCGCGCGGACCGCTCGACACCCTGGTCGTCTCAGGCGGGATCGGATACGTGGACGCGATGGACGACACGCGGCTCGTCGCCCACGTGCGGCGTCTGGGTCGCGTCTCGCGACGAGTGGCGTCGGTGTGCACCGGCGCGGGGGTGCTCGCAGCGACTGGCATGCTCGACGGCAGGCGGGTGGCGACCCATTGGGACCACGTCGACTTCCTGCGCCGGCGGTTCCCCGCAGTCAGGTTCGACCCGGACCCGATCTTCATCTCCGAAGACGGCGTGTGCACCTCCGCGGGCGTGACCTCGGCCCTGGACCTCACGCTGTCCTTCATCGAGGCAGACGCCGGGCCCGCGCTGGCCCGTGACGTGGCGCGGCAGCTGGTCACCTACCTGCAGCGGCCGGGCAACCAGGCCCAGATGAGCATGTTCACAGCCCCGCCGGCGGCGCGGCACGCCTTGGTTCAGGAGGCGCTGGACCACGTCGCCTCAAACCTGCGGGGTGACCTGTCGACCCCGACGCTCGCGCGACGGGCGGCCGTGAGCGAGCGACACCTGACCCGCCTGTTCCAGAGCGAGGTGGGACTGACACCGGGGCGTTACGTACGGAAGGCCCGGGTCGAGGCCGCGGCCCAACTGCTGGTCAGCTCCGCCCTGAGCATCAGCTCCATCGCGAGCCGCTGCGGCTTCGGCACCGTGGAGGCCCTGAGACAGGCCTTCGTGGCGGCCTACGGGGCTTCTCCCTCGCGCTACCGGGCAACTCAGACATCGACCGGCATAGGCCATACGGGCGTCAGATGTGTCCAGCCATCAGGTCGACAGCAGGCGGCTGATCGGTAGCTACCGGACGGCGGCGCGGGAGCACCCATCGCCAAGACGTGACGTCTCGTCTTGATAGTCCGAGGCATGCCCGCCGGCTCTCCCGTCAGACCCCGGGCGACCCGCGCGTAGGCCTCCGGCGCTAACCAGGACTCGGGATGGCCAGCGTGGCCGTGTACATCTTGGGGCACGTGCTTCCCGAGCAGGCGCGGTACTTCGCGTCGAGTGCTCTCAGATGGGCCACGACGTCGGTGTACCTCGGGTCCCCGGCCAGGTTGCGGGTCTCGTACGGGTCGACGGCACGGTCGTAGAGAACGGGCACGCCGCTCGCGGTGAGGGTGATGTAGGTGTAGCGCCCGTAGCGGATGCCGCGGTACTTGCTCGTCGTCCCGCCCAGGGTCGGCCAGGCGGCGACCGGGATCGGCCGGTAGAGCGTCTTGCCGGCCTTCACGCTCGACGCGAGCACCCGGGTGATGTCGACGCCGTCCTGGGTACGCCCCGGCGTCGCCCGCCCGAGCGTGGCAATCGTGGTCGCTATGTCGGGGTTGCCGACCGCGGACCCGACCTTGGTGTTCTTCGGGATCCCCGGGCCGACCATGATCAGCGGGATCCGCATCGACTGCGAGGACTCCCAGAGCTTGCCCTGCCGGTTGTGGTGACCGGTGGTGTAGCCGTTGTCGCCGGAGAAGATGATGACGGTACGCCCGTACTGCCCGCTGTTCTTCAGGTGGGCGATCGTGCGGGCGACCGCCCGGTCGACGGACTGCGCCGCCTCGATGCGCTGCTGGTAGACGTAGCGCATGACCCGCTTCTGCGCCGTCGTGTAGGGCTTCCCGGCCGTGACCTGGCCCGGACCGGCGTAGAACATGTCGGGCGTCTTCGGCAGCTCGAGGCTGCTGAAGCGGCCCTTGTCCACACCCATCGGCCGGGTGTTCTCCAGCCACAGCGAGGGCTGGTCGGGATAGCGCTTCTTCGGGTCGCTGGCCTCGACCGGGCCGCCGGCATGTGGCGCCACGTAGTTGACCCACAGGAACCACGGCTTCTTGCCACCGACGTTGGTCCCGGCGTGCTTGATCATCCTGATGCTGCGGTTCTGCAGAGCGACCGAGCTGTAGAGCCCCGGCGACTGGATCGTCCCGTTGCTGTTGAACTTCGGGCTCAACAGGTTGTAGGTCGACGGATCGATCGTCGCCTGCCAGTCGTCCCACCCCGGCTCGCCACTGGAGTAGCGCTCCGAGCCCTTGCCGTAGTTGTTGAGGTACTTCCCGAGGAACATCGTGCGATAGCCGGCGTTGTCCATCCACACCGGGAGCGTGTTCCGCCGCCCGGTGAAGCCCGCATAGCCGCCGTTGGTCCCCGAGATCGACCAGTTCTTGTGGTTGTGCGCGTACTTCCCGGTCAACAGGCTCGCCCGCGCCGGCACGCACAACGGCGTCGGCGCCACCCCGTCGGTGAACGTCGTCCCCTGCTGCACCAGCAGCCTCTGCACGTTCGGCATGTACCTGATGTCGGTTGCCGCCAGGTCGTCGACGTTGATCATCAGCACGCTCGGACGCCCCGACTCCAACCGCCCTGGGAGCGCGGCCGCCTCTGCCGTCGACGCCGGACCGCACAACATCCCGACGGTGCTCGCCACCGCCACGGTGGCGATCGCCACCCGCCCGCGCCGAGCACCACCCGCGCGCGCCTCAGCCGCCGCACCAGGCGACAGTCTCCGGAAGGTGGCAGCAACCATGCGATGGCATGGGAGGTTCAACGAGACTCCTGGCAGTGAATCGGACAGCTGGAACGCTTCTCCGATCCCGAGCCGGCAAGCAACGCAAAATGTAGCCCCCCGGGGCACTTTTCGCAGGGCTTTCCGGGCTTCGGCGACCATCTGTCCGCCAGCCGGCGCTGGCACCGACCGCAGCGGGACCTCCGACCTGTTCGCGAGCGACTCTCGGCTCTGTCTCGACCTGTCGCGCCCGAGGACCGTGGAGATGCCCACGCGCCGCGTCGCGGGCCGACGCATACACGAAGGACACCATGACCGACACAGACACCGTTGCCGCGATGGTTCAGGGCGCGCCGCTCGACCACGACGAGCTCGAGCGCATCGATGCGTGGTGGAGAGCCGCGAACTACCTGTCCGTGGGCCAGATCTACCTGATGGACAATCCACTGTTGCGCCAACCGCTGCGGCCCGAGCACATCAAGCCGCGACTCCTGGGGCACTGGGGCACCACGCCCGGGCTGACGTTCATCTACGCCCACCTGAACCGGGTCATTCGCGCCCGCGACCTGGACATGATCTACGTGACCGGCCCCGGCCACGGCGGCCCGGGGATCGTCGCTGCGGCGTACCTGGAGGGCACCTACACCGAGACCTACCCCGATATCAGCCAGGACGAGGATGGCATCCGCCGGCTGTTCCGGCAGTTCTCCTTCCCGGGCGGGATCCCCAGCCACGTCGCACCGGAGACGCCCGGGTCGATCCACGAGGGCGGCGAGCTGGGTTACTCGCTGTCGCACGCGTACGGCGCGGCGTTCGACAATCCTGATCTCATCGTCGCCTGCGTGGTCGGGGACGGCGAGGCAGAGACCGGGCCGCTCGCGACCAGCTGGCACGGCACCAAGTTCCTCGACCCGCGGCGCGACGGCGCGGTGCTGCCGATCCTGCACCTCAACGGGTACAAGATCGCCAACCCGACGGTGCTGGCTCGCATCCCGGACGACGAGCTGCTCGCGCTGTTGCGCGGCTACGGCCACACGCCGTACGTCGTGTCCGGGGACGACCCGGAGCAGATGCACCAGGCGTTCGCGGCCACTCTCGACCACTGCCTGGACGAGATCCGGGACATCCAACAGCAGGCACGTACCCGTGGGGCGGTCGTGCGACGGCCATGGCCGATGATCGTGCTGCGCAGCCCCAAGGGCTGGACCGGACCAGAGAACGTCGACGGCCGGCGCATCGAGGGCTACTGGCGCTCCCACCAGGTGCCGTTCACCGACGCACGCGGCAACGAGGCGCACCGTCGCGTGCTGGAGGAGTGGTTGCGCAGCTACCGGCCCGAGGAGCTCTTCGACGCGACCGGGGCGCCGGTTCCTGCCGTACGCGAGCAGCATCCGGCCGGTACCCGCCGGATGAGTGCCAGTCCGCACACCAACGGCGGCCTGCTGCTGCGCAACCTGCGGCTTCCCGACTTCCGGGAGTACGGCGTCCCGGTGCCCGCACCAGGCACCGGAGCCGTGGAGGCCACCCGGGTGCTCGGTACGTTCCTGCGCGATGTGATGGCCCGCAACGGCGACCGGTTCCGGCTGTTCTCCCCCGACGAGAACAACAGCAACCGGCTCCAGGACGTACTCGAGGTGACCGACCGCACCTGGAACGCCGAGACCACGTCGTACGACGATCACCTCGCCCCCGACGGGCGGGTGATGGAGATGCTGTCCGAGCACACCTGCGAGGGCTGGCTCGAGGGCTACCTGCTGACCGGCCGACACGGGCTGTTCTCCTGCTACGAAGCGTTCATCCACATCATCGACTCGATGTTCAACCAGCACGCGAAGTGGCTCAAGACCACCAACGAGATCCCCTGGCGGCGGCCGATCGCGTCGTTGAACTACCTGCTCACGTCCCACGTGTGGCGCCAGGACCACAACGGCTTCTCCCACCAGGACCCCGGCTTCATCGACCATGTCGTGAACAAGAAGGCGAGCGTCGTCCGGGTGTATCTGCCGCCGGACGCCAACTGCCTGCTCTCGGTGGCCGATCACTGCCTGCGCAGCCGGCAGTACGTCAACGTCATCGTCGCCGGCAAGCAGCCGGCTCGGCAGTACCTCGACATGGACCAGGCCGTCGTGCACTGCACCAAGGGCATCGGGATCTGGGAGTGGGCCAGCACCGACGGCGACGAGGAGCCCGACGTGGTGATGGGATGTGCCGGCGACGTCCCCACGATGGAGACGCTCGCGGCGGTCGACCTGCTGCTCGGGTTCTTCCCCGACCTGCGGGTGCGGGTGGTCAACGTGGTCGACCTGATGCGGCTGCAGGACCACCGCGAGCACCCGCACGGGCTGCCCGACGCCGACTTCGACGCGCTGTTCACCACCGACCGGCCAGTGGTCTTCGCCTACCACGGCTACCCCTGGCTGATCCACCGGCTCACCTACCGCCGCACCAACCACGACAACATCCACGTGCGCGGCTACAAGGAGGAGGGCACCACCACCACGCCGTTCGACATGACCGTGCTCAACCAGGTGGATCGCTACGACCTCGCGATCGACGTCATCGACCGGGTGCCGCGGCTGCGTAATCGCAGCGGGGAGACCCGCGAGTGGCTGCGCGACAAGCTGATCGAGCACGCGGCATACATCCGGGAGCACGGCGAGGACCTGCCCGAGGTACGCGACTGGCAGTGGCAGCCACGATGAGGGTGCTGGTCCTCAACACCGGGTCGAGCAGCCTGAAGCTCAGCGTCCTCGACCCGGACGGCACCCGGGTGGCGACCCGCACCGTCGAGCGGTGGGAGGGAGAGGACCACCTGGCGCCGCTGGAGGAGTTCCTCGGCTCGGTCGACGGGATCGACGCCATCGGCCATCGCGTCGTGCAGGGCGGACCGAGGTACGCCACGGCGGTCGTCATCGACGACCAGGTGACGGGCTACCTCGACTCCATCCGCGACCTCGCACCCCTGCACAATCCACGGGCGGTGGCGGGGATCCGTGCCGTGGCCGCCCTGCTCGGCCACCTGCCGTCGGTCGCCGCCTTCGACACCAGCTTCCACGCCGGTCTCCCCGCCGCGGCCCGCACCTATGCCCTGCCTCGGGAGTGGAACGCCCGGTTCGGCCTTCGCCGCTACGGGTTCCACGGGCTCTCGCACGCCTATGCCGTACGCCGCGCCGCCGAGCTGGTGGGCCGACCCGCCGCGGACCTCCGCGTGGTGTCCTGCCACCTCGGTGCCGGTTCCTCCCTGGCCGCGGTTCGCGGCGGCCGCTCGGTCGACACCACCATGGGCTTCACCCCGCTCGACGGGCTCGTGATGCAGACCCGGGCCGGCAGCGTGGACCCGGGCGCTCTGCTGTGGCTGCTCAACCACGGCGATGTCGACAGCGAGAGTCTCTCCGACGTGCTCGAGCACCGTTCCGGCCTGAAGGGCCTCTCGGGCACGTCCGGTGACCTGCGCGACGTGCTCGCCGCTCGTGCGGCGGGTGAGCAGGACGCCGCCCTGGCCTACGACGTGTTCGTACAGTCGCTCGTACGCGGCATCGGCGCGATGGCGGCCAGCGCGGGTGGCCTGGACGTGCTCGTGTTCACCGGCGGGATCGGGGAGCACGCACCCGTCGTACGTGCTGATGTTGCGACCCGGCTGGGCTTCCTCGGAGTGGCGATCGACGACCAGCGCAACCAGGCGACGACCGACGCCGACGTCTCGACCGCCGAGGCCCCGGTCCGGGCCGTGGTCGTGACCGCCGCCGAGGACGTCGAGGTGGCGCGCCAGACCCGCGCAGTGCTCCGCCGGCGGCCCGCCGCCGCGGAGTGAACGCGGCACGGGCCTCTGTCCATCCTCTGGTTCTGGATTCGAACCCCTGCCTTCTCATCACGAAGCCCGAGTCATCGAAGATCACGTCTCGGCGAGTCCGACGTGTTGGGCCTCGTTGAGCAGTCCCGACGCCTCGCTAGCATGCCGAACATGGTTGAACTGGATGGCCCCCGCACCGCATTGGTCCTCATCGACCTGATGACGCGCATCGTCGAACAGCCCACGGCACCACATTCCGGACCTGCCGTGGTCATCCGCTCCCTCGCCCTGGCCGACGCAGTGCGAAAGGCGGGCGGTCTCGTCGTCGCCGTGCGGACCGAGCGGCCAGGCGTTGCGGAGCAGCCGCCGGGCAGCGAACTGGCGGAAGGGGTGTTCGGCGACCTGGAGATCGTGAAGCGCACCTGGGGTGCATTCCACAACACCGGGCTGGAGGAGGCGTTGCGTGAGCACGCCGTCGACACGCTGATCATCACCGGGATCGCCACGAACTTCGGCGTCGAGCAGACAGCGCGTTTCGCTGACGAGTTCGGCTTCAAAGTGGTCCTGCCCGAAGACGCGGTCACCGCACTCGACGCGCGCGCCCATGAGTTCGCCTTCGACTACGTCTTCCCGCGCATCGCGACCGTCTGCACCACCGCCGAGGTCGTGGCAGCGCTGGAGTGAAGTCATGACAGCTTCTCGGGTCGAGGCTGGCGGAGGTTTCTTCCGCAGCATCCAGCGCGTTCAGAACGATGTGCAGGTGCCGTACGAGGCGCTGCACCATCTCGAAGCCGTCGCCTACGACTCCGGAGTCGGCCCGCCCGAACGGCTCGGCGGAGGGAATCCGAGGGGAATCTTCACCGGAACGGCAGGACCAAGAACGAAGAACCCCGCCTGACTTCCTGCGTTTTCGCAGGTCAGGCGGGGTTACAACTTGTGGAGCTGAGGGGATTCGAACCCCTGGCCTTCTCTTGGTGCCTGGCGCCCTTCGCCGGGTGCCGCATCTCTCGTGGTTTCTCGACCAGTTTCTGAGAAACCACCGTTTGACCTGGGCGAACATCCGTCATCGTTTTCGATGACGAGGTCGACATTACCTCATCTCCTCGCCCGATCTCGGGGTCTCTCGACAGGGTTTTCGCGGAGTATTCGCGGAGTTCAGGACCACGTCCGGGCCTCCGCCCGCCACTGCGCAGCGCCGGGGGTGCCGGCACTCAGCACCGGGTCGGCGAACCGGACCGCCGTCTCCACGACTTCCTCGAATGTCGCGGGGAGATGCTCGCCATCGGCGCCGAGCCCGCGTCGATACGCGACGTACGCTGAGGCCCGGACCTTCACGAGGTCACCGATCGCCTCAGACAGCGATCTGACGACGACCCCTCGAAAGTTCATGGTGGCCGCCACTGCCGCGCTCACCTCGGCACCGTCGAGGTCATGGGTCGTGACCAGGGTGTAGATGTCGGCCCAGTCCCGCACTCTTGTGCTCGCCGGCCCGAGGTCGATCGCGGTCGAGATCTTCTCCGCCAGCACGGTCGCGATCGGATACCCCAATATCCGCACCGGCGGTGCGCCGGGTCGCAGCGCAGGCAGCTCGACGACTGATGGCTCCGGTGTCACTGGATCTCCGAAGTTGATGTCCAGCTTGAGCTTCAGCTGCGCCGTGCCCAGCGTCGCGTCCATGGTCACGCGGACACCGGAGTAGAGCGCGTCGTCTCGGATCATCGCCGTCTTGACGGTCTCGGTCAGGTAAACCACTCCGTCGTCCGGGTCGGCCAGACCTGCGATCTCGACCACCCGGGCCGCGACGGCGCTCTCGTCGGCCGGCATGTTCCGAGCCAAAGCGTCCGCATCGGTGGTCGGGCGCCGACTCCCGAAGCTCGCCAGGAGCATCCCGCCCTTGAGGACGAAGTCACCGGCGTATGGCGATGCGCTCATCCGGGCCAGCCATCGCTCCACGACGTACATCGTCAACAGGTCCTGGGTACGCCTGCGCTCCCGCCGAGCTCGGTTCTGCAGATCCAAGTAGGCGCGCCCGGCCGCCGACTCTCGCGTCGGCCGACTCATCGTGCCCCCGCGATGTCGAGTGCCAACCGCACCGGCCCGACGACCCCGAGGGCGTTGGCGTACTCCAGCACCCGCCCCGGCTTCGCTCCTGGCGATTCCAAGTACCTGTTGAGCACCGTGTGCGCCACCGGCTCGCCGAGTCGGTGCCGCAGGCGCATCAGGTCCACCACTGTCCGAGCGGGATCGTAGATTCGCGTGAACTCGTCCGGCGCGACCTCCAATTGCGAGAGTCCGAGCTCGAAGGTCTCAGCATCGAACCGAAACACCGTCGTCGGCGGGAAGGTGATGCGGGCCAGGTTTCGCCCGGACGCGATCGCGATCTGGACCGCAGGTTCCATCTCGTCACTGAGACCGTGGGCCACCGCAGCGCTCACGCAGCACACGATCGCGTGCGGAGCCCTCATGCCGACGGCCAACAGGTCAGGGAACGAGGGCTCCGGCGCTGCCGCGTTACGAAACACACCTCGCGAGAGCTCGATGACATCGCCATCGTCCCGCCATCGATACAGGTCCCGCGGATGCGCCCCTGCTCGCAGGGCCGCTCGTGTCGTGAACGTCACTGGAAGTGACTCCAATCCCACCATGGATAAAAACCATACACTCTCGCAGGGAGAGTGAGTGGTTTTTATCCATGGTTGCATGGCTCAATGCAAGACACCCGCCAGCATTGACGTTTCGCAAAGCGACCACATCGTGCGCGTTACGAACGCGAACCGGTCACAGCCCAGGTGGCGGCTGGAAGTGGCGTGCAGCGCTTGGGCTGGTCGGATGTAGCGGTCGATGAGGATGTCGATGCGTCGGTGCCTGGCCTGGGCGGCGATCCGGTCGATGCCGACGCCGGCCATGGCGGCGGTGGTGGCGTGTCCTGCGCGCAGCGAGTGAGCCGTGATGCGGCCGGTCAGCCCGGCGGCCTCGGCGTAGCGCTTGACGACACTCGTGACGACGTTGCCGGAGATCGGTTGGAGCGGCGGAGCGCCGTTGCGGAAGCTGGTGAAGACCGGGCCCTGCCCGGGTCCTCGATGGGCGAGCCAGGCGTCGAGGGCCGTGATCGGGTCGGTGTCGCGGTGGCGGCCCGGTGCGATCCCGACGACCTGCCCGCGAGCATCGGGGTCGGTCTTCGAGCGGCGCAGGCGGAGCAACAGTCCGCCGGGCTTGGGTTCGAGGTCGGCGAGTGTGAGGTTCGCGAGCTCGGAGCGGCGCAGCGCGCCGGCGAAGCCGAGCAGGATGACCGCGGCGTCTCGCGCACCAACCGGGCTGTCACGGTCGATGGCGGCGAGGAGCTGGCCGATCTCTTCGGGGCCGACTGGATGGGCGGGTCGGCGTGGCGCGGTCCCAAGGATGCGGTGCAGGCCGCGGCGTACCTGGCGAACGGCTACGGTCGCGGTGGGATCGGTCAGGTCGCGACATCGGTGGTGGTAGCCGATCGCGGAGCAAGCCAGGTCGACAGTCGCGGCCGAGAGCCCGTCAGCGGCTGTCTCGGCGAGGTAGGCGCACACCGCGACCGGGTCGGCGCCCCGACGGCCGGCGCCGGGACCCTCCTCGCCGAGCGGAGCGATGCCGCGGTGCGTGCACCAGCGTTCCCATCGGCGCCAGGCGGAGGCGTAGACGGTGCGGGTGGTCGCAGCGTGGGTGGCGGTGATCGCGGCGGCGATCCGCTCGACGTCCTCCGCGGTGAGCGGCGTACCGCGGTGAGGATAGGAGTCGATGAGCACTGGAGACGTTGAGTTCATCGCGCGGTTCTACCCACGCGACCCGACGCACCCGGCCTCAACTCGAGCGCACTGGCCCATCGAGCGGGTGCTGGCGCGAAAAGTGCGAGTACTTGCGGGGCGAAAGCGGCGGTGCGCCGACACCGGGCGGGGATGGTTCTGCGAATTCAGGTGCCCGCCGGCAACAGCGGTCCCGCGTCCAACGCGGCCCTGCGCGCCACGAGGTTTCGCCGAGACAAGCCCGGGCGATGTCGCCGATGAGGCACGGGGCACGCGCGTCGTGCTCTACAGGTATTTCGACTCCAAGGCAGAGCTGTGTCGGACCATCCTGGATCGGGCGCGTGAGCGGCTGGCCGAACACGTGGGCACCGATGACTTCGAGGACGATGCGATTCCCGCGCTGCTCGATGCAGCCGCCGAGGGTCTCGATGCTTTCGCCTGCTGTTTCGCTCCGCCAACCGCGAACGCGAGTTCCGAGGTCTGACCGACAGTCTCAGGCAGCGATGTGGCTACCGGGATGGTCGTGGCCCATCGCGGCAATGGTGGCCGTGCCTCGATGTGATTCGGGCGAAGCAGCAGTATGAGATGCCGCCTGCAGCGGAAACCATGGCCGACTGTGCCAACAGTTGAGCGATCAGTCCAACCCGGTCTCGCTGCGACAAGAACCGCTAGAAACGTCGGCGGCGAGCGTTTCTACGTGAACAACTCGCCAGACGTCCCTGCTACGGACGGTCGCGACGACTCCATCTGAAGTACACGAGCGCCAGATAAGGCCTGTGTCTCGTCGGGCTGGAACGACCCCGGCGGCGGGGTGACACCGTTCTCGCGGCACCAGGCGCCCGGCGGACGCTGGTACTTGCGTGGGATGCCGTTGGACGGCTCGAGCTGCATCGGGATCGGCGGGAGCGGCGGCAGGCCCATGTCCTTCTCGGCGGCCAGCTCGTCGGCGTCCTTCTCCTCCGACATGCCGATCGGGCCGATCGTCTGGGCGTTGAGGAACTGCCGCACGACGGGCTCCTCGGAGCTCAGCAGCATCTCGCGGGGTCCGTACATGGCCAGGTGCTTGTGGTAGAGCAGGCCGATGTTGTCCGGCACCGTACGCGTCGAGTTGATGTCGTGGGTGACGATCAGGAAGGTCGCGTCGATCTGCGCGTTCAGGTCGATGAAGAGCTGGTTGATGAACGCCGTACGCACCGGGTCCAGACCGGAGTCGGGCTCGTCGATCAGCAGGATCTCGGGGTCGAGGACCAGAGCGCGCGCCAGACCGGCACGCTTGCGCATACCACCGGAGATCTCGCCGGGAAGCTTGTTCTCGGCGCCGATGAGACCGACCAGGTCCATCTTCTCCATGACGATGTTGCGAATCTCGGACTCGCTCTTCTTCGTGTGCTCACGAAGGGGGAACGCGACGTTGTCGAACAGGTCCATCGAACCGAACATGGCGCCGTCCTGGAACAGCACGCCGAACAGCTTGCGGACCTCGTAGAGGTCTCGCTCCGAACAGCTGGCGATGTCGACGCCCTCGATGACCACCGAGCCCGTGTCGGGCTTGATCAGACCGATCAGCGTCTTCAGGAGCACGGACTTACCCGTGCCGGACGGGCCGAGCATCACGCTGATCTCGCCCGCAGGCAGCGTCAGCGTGACATCCTTCCAGATGAGCTGCTTACCAAAGCTCTTGGTCAGCCCTTCGATCTTTACGTCTACACCCATACCAATGCCTCCACTCGCGGGTTGTCGTCCGGTCAGCGGGGCGTGAGCCCAGCCACCTTCCAGCCGTTGCCGACCCTTTGCATCTTCACCTCGACGCGCGATGCACTGACGCTGGGCTCGGCTCCAGGCGCGATCGTGGTCTGCGTGATGAAGACCAGGACCGTGACCCGCGGCCCGGCGACCTCGACGACGCCTGCCCCGGAGAGGGTCGCCTTCGTGGAGATCTGTTTCTGGGTCGCTGCCTTGGCGACAGGGCCTTCGAGCAGCTTGGTGTAGTCGGTGCGAAACCGGCCGGTGGTCTGGTTCTTGGACCGGTCGAGGTCTGCTTCGAGCGTGCGGTGGTCGTAGCTCAGCAGGACGGGCACCCGGCTCTTGGCCGTGGCGAGCGCATCGGTTCGGTCCCGAGCGCGGTCCGAGGCGTGACCGGCGAGCGCGGCGAAGGTTATCGCCGCGGCCAGTCCGACGATCACGAGCAGCACGACCGCCCAGCGCAGCAGTCTTCCCCCCAGGTCGAGCCGGAGCCGACCGGATTCGGGCGGTCGCGACTTGTCCACGTGCTCGTCCACCTCGGTCTCTTCTGAGAGGGCTGTTGGCATCTCGGTCTCATCGATGGTCACGGGATGAACTCCAGTCCGGATACGAGCCAGCGGCCCTCGACGTTCCGCATCTCGACCTTGACCCGGTAGTCACGTTGCTGTGGTGCCTTCGTGCCCGAGTTCGACACCGTGCCGGTCGCCGCGATGTACACCGTCGCCTGCTCGTCGGTCGAGCGCGCCACACCGGCCGAGACGACCTCGCCCTCGGCGTCGACCTTGTTGGCCTTCAGCGCCTTCTGCAGCGCACTTGCCTGCTGCTTCAGGTCGCTGCGGAAGGAGGCGGTCGCGCCGTCGAGAAGGGACTCGAAGGCCGCCTCCGAGTCCTCTGCGCTGACCGAGATCAGTCGGGTGACCTCGGTGGAAGCCGCCGAGACGGCCGCCGCTCGCTGATGCTCCGCGCTTACGTCCTCGCGCCAGGACCAAGCGCGCTGCCCGGCGAACACGAGCAGCCCGATGCCTAGCACCAGCAGGAGCACGAAGGTCCTTGTGGAGAGTCTGGACATCGTCACCACAGCCCGACCGGCTCGAGGAACAACTGCTTCCAGGAGTTGTCCTCAGATGCGTCCGTCGTCCCCGTCGACGACGGCTCACCTGCCGGAGCCTTTGGCGCGTTCGGATCGTCGCCCTCGGGCCAGCGCCCCTTGCCGAACTCCAGCCCGCACGAGGAGGGTAGATGGCCCCGCGCGCTGGAATTCGGACACGGCTGGTTGCGAGCGCCCCGCACCGAAGACGGGTCGCTGGGCGCGGTCTCGCAGTGCGCGAGCGGGTCGACCTTGCGTACGTTCTCTTCGGACGGGCTGCGTCGATCGTCGGTGGACAGGTATCCCGTCGTGCATGACGGTGGATTGTTGACGCCTGCGCGTAGGTCCAGCTTCACGTCGCCCTCCTTCGCCCGCGGATTGACCGTCTGTTGAAGTCGTCCGATCGTGGCGGGGTACACGACCAGGGTCTGCTGAAGCTGCGGAAGATAGGTGTTGAGCACCTCGCCGTTGACCATCAAGTTGTCCAAGAGCATCGGCAGCGTGGTCTGGAGGTCATCAACTGTCGCGGCGGTGCTGTCCAGACCCGTACGCCCGTCGCGGAGCAGCGAGCGCAGGTCGGCGTCGTTCGCCGCGAGCTCCTTGGTGAGCGCGCGGAGCGACGACATCGACGACACGGTCTGCGGCGCCATCTCCTGCTGGGTGGCGAGCACCGGCTCCAGGGCGCGGATCAGCTCGGTCGTCGAGGTGACCTCCTGCTGGGCTGTGTCCAAGAGCGTGCTGGATTCCTCGATCAGCCGGCCGACGTCCTCGCTGCTCGACCCGAGGCCGGTGTCGACCTGATCCAGTACGTTGCGTGTCTGTCGCTGCGGCACGGACTCAAGCAGGTGGTTGACGGCATCCAGGACGGGCGCGATCTGGGGCATGTCGACGGTGCGTGAAGTTGGTAGCACGTCCCCGGCGCTCAAGGCCGCCTTGGTGGTCGACGGCGAGACCAGGGAGACGTACTGCTCCCCCACCGCGGAGGTGCTGTGGAGCTCAGCGTCAACGTTGCCGGGGATCCTGGTGCCATCATCGAGACGAAGAGTGGCGACGGCTGCTCGCGGGGTCACCTCAAGGTCGGTCACCTGCCCGACCTTGACGCCCCGATAGGTGACCAGGGCGCTCTCGTAGAGCCCGCTGGCATCTTTGAACTCGGCGGTGACCTGGTAGACCCCGATGCCGAGCATCGCCGGGACTCTCGCATAGGTGAAGACCATCAGCCCGAGCGCGAGAGCCGTCAGGCAGGCGAAGACGCCCAACTGCCGCTTCACCAGTCTCGTCAGCAGCATCAGCAGCCCCCCAGGTTCGCCATCAGGCAGCCGCTGTCGTCGGACGTGCTCGGGATGGGTGTCGACGTGGGGGCGGCGCCAACGGGAGGCAGGCCGGTCGGCCCGAATCCGGTGAGCCAGGTTTCGGTGAGGCTCGAGCCGCGGAGGTCGAGCGTCGCGAAGAGGTTGGCGTAGTCGCCACGCAGCGCGTTGGTCGTGGTCATCGCGGGGAACGGGATGGTCAGAGCGAGCTTGAGCGCCTCGGGGATGGAGTCGCCGACCTTGCCGAGGCTGGTCAGGATGGGCCGCAGGGCGTCCAGGTTCGTGAGGAGAGCCGTACGGCTGGCCCGGATGACCTTGGTCGCCCGATCTCCGGTCTCGCCGGTCCGGGTGACAGCGCGGACGAGGCTCTCCCGCTCCTCCTCGAGCGCACGCAGCCCCGGAGCGATATCGTCGATCGCGTTCGCCAGGACCGTCCGGTCCTTAGCGAGGCCGGCGGAGAGCCGGTCGAGCGCCTCGAGCGCCTGCACGATCTCACTCTTGTTATCGTCGAGCACCGCGAGCAACTCGTTGGTCCGTCGCACCAGGTTGCGGGTGTCGGGGACCCGGTCGTCCAGCGCGGTCGCCAGCTCGGAGGTGATGGTCTCGATCTGCGACAACCCGCCGTTGTTGAGCAGTAGCGCCACCGCGCCGAGGACCTGCTCGGTGGCCGGGTAGGTACCGGTCTGGGTGACCGGAACCCGGGCGCCGTGCTGCAGTATCTCGGTCCGCTCCGCCGCTGCCGCGATGCTGTCGGCGCTGCTCGGTGTCGGGGCTGGCCCGGGCGCGCTGACGTCGATGTACTGGGCGCCGAGCAGGGTCTTCTGTCCGATCGCGAAGGTGGCATCGGCCGGGACGCGGGCAGATTTCATCAGCCGGAGCCGGACCTTTGCCTGCCAGTCCGAGACGCTGATGCCGGCGACGGTGCCGATGACGACGTTGTCCATCTGCACGGCGGAGTTCGGCACCAGGTTCGCGACCTCGTCGAAGGTGACGGTGACGGTGTAGCCGTCCCCGCCGACGCCGGGCTGGCCGGGAAGTGTGTGATCGTTCGGCTGGAGGCTCGTGCAGCCGGTCAGGCCGACCACGATTGCGGCCATGGTGGCCAGGATCTGTGTCTTCATCGGTCGCCTCCGAGGTCGGTGCCGAGCAGGCCGGGCAAGAGGGGTTGTACCCCGTCGAGGCCCGAGCCCAGGTCAGGGAGCGGTGTCGGCGGTCGCCCCGGGTCGGCCGGTGGGTCCATCTCTGGCTGCCCCGTGCCTGGCCCCGTCGCGCCTGGCCCGGTCGTGCCTTGCTGGGCGGTCTTGATCAGGTCGACAAGCGGCGCGAGCGCATCACGGCACTGCTGTGCCGTGCCGCCGGCACCGAGCACGGCGCCGCAGACGAGCTGGGCGGCGTCGTTGAGCCCGGTCAGTGAGGCCCGGCCGGTGATTGCCTGCTTGTCGATGACGTTGAAGAGATCGATCAAGGCCGTCGGAGCCATGTGCAGGATCGCCGCCAGCTGGTTGGATCGGTCCGCGAGGGCAGCGCTGAGCAGGTTCAGGTCGCGTACGGAGTTCTTGATCCTGCCGCGGTTGTCGTGGGTGAGCTCACCCGTCGCCACCAGTGCCGCGGAGAGCTCCTCGATCGCCTTGGTGAGCTCGCGCCGGTTGGCGGCCAACACCGCGGAGACCTCGCTGAGCTGCTCGGTGAACCCGGCCACGGCGGCATCGTTGACAGCGAGGTTCTTGGTGAAGCTGTTCAGGTTGGAGACGGTCGTGAACATGTCGGCGCGCCCGTCCGAGAGGGTCGCGGTGGCGCTGCGGAGCCCCTCAACTGCCTCGCTCAGTTGCTCGGCGTTGCCGTTGCGGAGGTTGGCGTCCAGGGTCTCGATGGCGGTCCGGAGCGGCTGCTTGCCGGAGCCATCGGGAGCGAGCGCGGTGGCGAGGTCGGTGAGCTGCTTCTTGACCTCGTCGAACGAGACCGGCACCGCGGTGCGGTCCAGCTGGATCTGGCCACCGTCGGGCATCGCCGGGCCGTCGGTGTAGGCCGGTGAGAGCTGGACGAACCGTCCGCTGACCAGGCTCGGGGAGACGATCGCGGCGTTGGCCTCGGCCGGAATCCGCTGCCCGCCCTCGACCTCGATCCTCACATGTACGCCGTCGTCTTGCGGATCGACCTCGGTGACCCGGCCGACGGCGACGCCGAGGACCTTGACGTCGTCGCCCTCGTAGAGCCCGTCGGCGTTGCTGAAGACCGCGGTCAGCACCGTCGAGCGGGTGTCCTTGACCGTGTAGTAGCCGCCCGTGGCGAGGAGCAGTAGCGCGAGCCCGATCAGGACACGGCGCAGCAGGAGACTGGAGGAGTTGGTCATTTCACGACCCCCGAGACGATCGGCACCAGCGTGCCTGGCGAGGTGAGGTTCTGGATGTACGCGTCGAACCACGGTCCGGTCGAGATGGCCTCCCCGAACCCGGTGACGTACCCGCGTAGGCCGGTGATGGCGTCCTGGAGAGCCGCCTTGTTCCGGTTGAGCAGAGTGACCACCGCATCGAGCTGGTCCAGTGCCGGGCCGAGGGTGGCCCGGTTGTCGTCGACGAGTCCACGCAGCTGCGTGGAGAGGTCCTGCACGCTGCTAAGCAGGCTCACTACGACGGCCTGGCGAGCGTTGAGCTGCTGGAGCAGCGACTGTCCGGAGACAAGTAGGGTCTCGATCTGCTCGTTGCGACTGGCGAGGACGCCCGAGACCCGTGAGGCGCGGGCGAGCAGGGCGCGAAGTTGGTCGTCGTTCTGTTCGACGGCGGCGGTGAGCTCAGTGACACCTCGCAGAGCGGGCCCGACGTCGTCGTGGGTTCCGCTCAGAGCCGCGCTGGCCTGGTCGAGCGCGCCGGCCAGCTGTGCCTTGTCGATGTCCGCCGTGGTCGTCGTCAGTTCGTTCAGCGTGGCGGTGAGGTTGTAGGGCGAGGACGTCCGGGAGGTCGGGATCGTGTCACCGGCACTCAGCCGCCCGCTGCCGGAGGGGACGAGCTCGACGGCGGCCCGGCCGAGGAGCGTGACCGTGATGATGCGTGCCTCGGTCTTGCCGCCGAGGTCGACATCACCTTCGGTGACGACCAAGTCGGCGACGACCTCGTCGCCATCGAGACGGACGTCACGAACCTTGCCCACCTGGGCGCCGGAGACCATCACGGCATCTCCACCTTTGAGGCCACCGGCCTCGGTGAAGGCGGCGTGGATGATGTCACCGTTGCCCACGAGCGGGAGCTTGTTGTAGTTGAGGCTGGCGGTGACCACCAGGGCGATCGCCATGGTGCCGATCAGGCCTCGGGCGGCGTTCTGGGAGGGCGTACGGACGCTCATCGTTTGCACCTCTGCGTGTCGGACATGATCCAGGGAGTCGTGATGGTGGCCTCGGTCTGGATCCGGACCCCACACAGGAAGAAGTTGAAGTAGTTGCCGTACGAGGCGGTGTTCTGGATCGCCGCGTAGTGGTTCGGCAGCTTCTGCAGGACCTGCTGAAGAGTGGCCTGCTCCTGGTTGATGCCGTTCGCCGTCTTGGTGAGCTGAGTAAGGTCGGCCGCCAGGTCTTCCCTGCCCGCCTCGACCAGTGACGCCGCGTCACGGGCGAACCGGTCGGTCTGCGCCGCTGCATCGAGGATCTGGGTGTCCTGCTGCTCGAGACCGTCGAGAAGCTTGCTGAACTGGTCGATGAGCGCCTGGATGGTCTCGCGCTTGTCATCGAGGGTGCCGACGACAGTGTTGAGGTTGCGGATCACCTCCCCGATCAGCTCCTGGCGGTTCCCGAGCGTCGTGGTGAGCGAGGCCGCCCGCTGCACCAGCGTGGAGATGGCGGAGCTCTGCCCTTGGAGGATCTTGATCAGGTCACCGGAGAAGGCGTTGATCTGCGCCGGGGCAAGGCCCGCGAAGAGCGGCTTGAACCCGTTGAGCAGCAGGTCGAGGTCGAGGGCCGGCCTGGTCTGGGATATTGGGATGGTGTCGCCGGCCTTGATCGGTCTGGCGTCCGGGTCGGGCCGGCTGAGTTGGACGATCCGGTCGCCGATGAGGTTCCGGTACTGCACCGTGGCCTCGGTCGAGGCGTTGAGCTTCTGGTCCCGCGGGACGTCAAAGGAGACGCGCACGGTCGCGTCGCGCTGGACTGCCAGGGCCGTGACCTTGCCGACGTCCACGCCGGCGATCCGGACCGAGTCGCCCTTTTGGAGACCCGACACGTTGGCGAAGACGGCATCGTACGTAACCCGGTCGCCGGGGCGATGCGCGGCCGTCACCACACCGACCCAGTAGGTGAACAGCGCCGCGACCACCAAGAAGATTCCGAACTTGATCAGGTCGGAACGCTCCCGGCGCCGAAGTTTACTGTTGCTGGTCACTGTTTACCTCCTGCGGCGTTGGCGCCACCGGCCAGCAGGCCGAGCAGCGTGGTGAGCGTGTTCTCCTGGACCGTGGGCTGCTTGCCCGCGTAGGGGTTGGCGCCGGTTGCGAAGGTCGGCACCGCAGCCTGTGCCTCCTCCTCGGTGACGTACGGAAGCCCGTAGCACTCGGGAGACCTGGTGTCGCCGATCTTCGGCAGGTTGCGCTCGTACGTGTATGGATCGCGACCCGGGACGATGCGGGTGATCGTGGTGATTCCCGGATGTGTGCCGCCGACGGCGGCCTCGGCGAGCTTGTTGGCCGAGGCGAGGCCGAGGATCGTGCACGGGAGCTCCGGCGAGTAGCGCTCGACTACGTCAGCGACCGGGGCGGTCAGCTTCAACGTGGTGGTCAGCCGCCTACCCGAGCTGTCCAGCAGCTGGCTCGCGCTGTTGTCGAAGGAGTACAGGCTGACCTCGAAGGCGTGCAGCGACTTCTGCTGGGTGGTCAGGGTCCTGCTGGTCACCGCAGCCTTGTCGGCCAGGGCCACCAGGTCGGGCCGCGCGGTGTCGTAGGTCTGAGCGACGCTCGCGCCCGACCTGATGTCGCTGGTGAGGGTGCTCAGATAGGGGTTGAACGAGGTGAGGTAGCCGTTGGTCTGGGTGATCAGGAGCCCGATGTCCTCGCCGCGCTGGTCGACCGCCTGCGAGACGGCGGTGAGCGCGGCCGCGACCTCGGCAGGCTTGGCCGTGTCCAGTACCTGAGTGAGGTTCTCGAACGCCTCGTCGACCTCGACCGTGACCCGGTCGGCGTCGATCGTGGACCCGGCCTGGATCCGCTCGGCGCCCGGCTCACCGGGGTTGAGCTGGATGTACTTTGCTCCGAACGCTGTCGGCGGGACGATCTCGGCGGTGGTGTCGCTGGAGATCTGATTGAGCTCGTCCTGGTCGATTTCGAGCTGGATCGAGACCCCGTCGCCGGCGTCATGGTCGACCGAACCGACCCGGCCGATCACCACACCTCGGAGTTTGACCGCTGCCCCCGGGGCCAAAGTCAGACCGGCCCGGTCGGAGGAGACGGTGAGCGGGACGGTGGAGCGGAAGACGCCCTCATAGCTGGCGACGGTGCCGACGATCAGCGCGAGGATCAGCGCGATGAAGGTGAGGCCGTACGTGACGTGACGATCAACCATGCCCGATCACCCCGCGATGTGGACCGACGGACCGCCCCAGATGGCGATGCCGAAGATCAGGTCGACGAACATGATGGCGATGAGGGCCGACCGCACGGCGCGGCCGACGGCACGGCCGACGCCGGCGGGTCCGCCCGCGGCCTTGAATCCGTGGTAGCAGCACACCGAGACCACGACCAGCGCCATGATCGTGACCTTCAACATGGACAGGAACAGGTCGCCGGGGATCAGGAAGGTGTCGAAGTAGTGCTGGTAGGTACCCGGTGCCTCGTCGTAGCCGACGGTCACCACGAGCCGGGTCGCCAGCCAGCACATCATCACCGCGATGGCGTACAGCGGGATGACCGCGATGAGCCCGGCCATGATCCGGGTGGTGACCAGGTAGGGCACCGGCGGCACCGCCATCACCTCGAGCGCATCGATCTCTTCTGAGACCCGCATCGCGCCGATCTGGGCGGTGAAGCCCGCGCCGACGGTCGCGGTGAGCGCGATCCCGGCGATGATCGGAGCCACCTCGCGGGTGTTGAAGTACGCCGAGAAGAATCCCGACAGCGCGGAGACGCCGATGTTGTCGAAGGAGGTGTACGCCTGCAGGCCGACCTCGATGCCCGACGCCGCGGTGAGAAACCCGATCACGAGAACGGTCCCGCCGATCAGTGCCAAGGCCCCGGTTCCCATCGCGACCTCGGCCAGGAGCCGGACGACTTCCTTGCGGTAGCGGTGGAAGGCATGAGGGACGTGGGAGTAGGCGCGTGCATGGAAGGCGAGCTGCTCGCCGAGCTCGCGGAGTGCTGATGCGTTGACCGCCATCTCAGGCTCCCAACTTGAACTGGAGGAACAGGGTGCTGATCACGCTGTTGGCGGCGAACAGAAGCATGAACGCGAACACGACTGTCTGGTTCACCGCTTCCCCGACGCCCTTGGGGCCGCCCTTGGCGTTGAGGCCCAGGTAGCAGGCAGTCAACCCGGCCAGCAGTCCGAAGATCGCGGCTTTCGCCTCAGCTGCGATGAAGTCTGACAAGCCCACGAGAAGGGTGAGGTCGTTGAGGTAGAGCCCTGGGGTCGCGCCCTGCAGCACCACCGAGAAGAAGTAGCCGCCGACCAGGCCGACGACGGTCACCAGTCCGTTGAGGGCGATGCCCACCAGGGTCGAGGCGGCCACGCGCGGCACGACGAGCCGGTGGATCGGGTCGATCCCGAGCGTGGTCATCGCGTCGATCTCCTCGCGGATCTTGCGGGAGCCCAGGTCCGCGCAGATCGCGGTCGCCCCGGCACCGGCGACGACCAGGACGCTGACGATCGGACCGATCTCACGGACGACGGCGACGGCGGCCCCGGCCCCGGCGAGGTCGACCGCGCCGATCTCGATCAGGAGCTGGTTGACCTGGAAGATGATGACGACGCAGAACGGGATCGCGACCAGGAGCGCGGGCCAGAACGAGACGGTCGTGATGAACCAGGCCTGGGAGACGAACTCGCGGAACTGGAAGCTGTGCGTGAACCCCTTGCGGAAGACCGAGACGACGAAAGCGTAGAAGTCGCCGAAGGACGCCAGAGCCTTGAAGAGGGCGTTCGACTGGAGCGCCTCGGCGGCGATCCGCTGACGCTCGGGCGTCATGCCGCGGGGACCGGACGGCTCCATCCGGTCTGTCTGGGTGGCCGTCATGAAGCGGCCCGACCGTTGATCTCGACCACCGGAAGCCGCAACGCGGCCGGCGCCTCGGCCGGCACCATCGGCTGCTTCGGGCCGACCGGCGCGATCCGCTCGTATGCGGCACCGAGCGGCGGGCGCAGGTCGGTCTCGCCCTTGTTCGGCCACAAGGACATGGCGCGCTCGGCCTGCGCGGTGATGGTCAGGCTCGGGTTCACGCCGAGGTTGGCGGAGATCGTCGAGCCGTCGGTGATGTGCAGCCCAGGGTGGCCGTGGACGCGGTGGTAGGGGTCGACGACGCCGCTCTCGGCGCTGTCCCCGATGACGCAGCCACCAAGGAAGTGGGCCGTCATCGGGATGTTGAAGATCTCGCCGATGCTCGAGAACGGCCGGCCGTCGATCTTCTCGCTGATGCTGCGGATCGCCTGGTTGGCGACCGGGATCCAGGTCGGGTTCGGCTCGCCGTGGCCCTGCTTCGAGGACAGCCGCAGCGCCCCGCGACCGAAGCGCCGCTTCTTGCCGAAGACGGTGATCGAGTTGTCGCTGGTCTGCATGACCAAGGCGATGACCGTACGCTCCGCCCAGGTGCGGATCCCCAGGTAGTGACCGAGGAACTGGACGGGGTGGCGCAGGATCTGGCCGATCCACTTCAGCGCCCTGGGCACCCGGCCGCCGCCGTCGGTCATGACGGTGGTGAGCAACCCCATGAACCCGGAGCCGGCGCCGTAGCGCACCGGCTCGATGTGGGTGTGGTCGTTGGGGTGGATCGAGCTGGTGATGGCGACGCCGCGGTTGAGGTCGCCGTCGATCCGGGCTCCGGGCCGCATGCTCGCGGTGCACAGCGCTTCGGAGTTCGTGCGGGTCAGCTCACCGAGCCGGTCCGAGAGGCCGGGTAGGAGCCCGCGCTGCTTCATGGTGTGCAGCAGCTCCTGCGTACCCCAGGTGCCGGCAGCGATGATGACCTGGTCGGCCGTGATCGTGTGCGCGGTGCGGCGGCGCGAGCCGCCCGACTCGTGAACCGCGATGCGGTAGCCGCAGTCGTACGGGGTGATGCTGTCGACGGTGGTGAGCTCCCGCACCTCGGCACCACCCCGCTCGGCGAGATGGAGGTAGTTCTTCAGCAGCGTGTTCTTCGCGTTGTGCCGACATCCGGTCATGCACTCGCCGCACTCCAGACAACCGGTGCGGTCGGGGCCGACCCCGCCGAAGTACGGGTCGGCGACCGTTACGCCCGGCTCCAACGTGTCACCGCGACCGAAGAAGACCCCGACCGGCGCGGGACCGTAGGTGTCGGCCACGCCGAGCTCGGCGGCGACCTCGCCCATGATCTCGTCGGGCCGGGTGGTCGTCGGGTTGGGCCGGACCCCGAGCATGCGTTTTGCCTGGTCGTAGTAGGGAGCCAGCTCGTCGCGCCAGTCGGTGATGTGGGACCACTGAGCGTCGCGGTAGAACGCGTCCGAGCGCGGCTCGTAGAGCGTGTTCGCGTACACCAGCGACCCACCGCCCACGCCGGCGCCGGCCAGCACGACCACGTCGCGGAGGAGCCGGATGCGCTGGATCCCGAAGCAGCCGATCCGAGGCGCGAACAGGAACCTCCGGGCATCCCAGGAGGTCGCCGCGAAGTCCTCGTCGCGGAACCGGCGACCGGCCTCGAGCACCAGCACCCGGTAGCCCTTCTCGACCAGTCGCAGAGCGGCGACCGAGCCGCCGAAGCCGGAGCCGACCACGACGACGTCGTAGACCTGTTCAGGGCTCGATGCGTTCACCGGAACATCACTTTCAGTCCTTTGGAAACGTGTCACCCGTCACATGACTGGGCTTGCGAAGTTCAACACCGGGCTCGCGGAGACCTCTTGTAGGCAGCACCAAATATGGGCGCCCGGACTGTGCAACACGACAACCGCTCCATGCCTTTCCGCAAACTAGGCCGTGCCGCAGCACTGACGCGATCACGACGTGGCCGGGGTCACAAATTGGGCTAGCCTGGCAAGCCAGCGCTACCCAATCCGGGAGGGATTTCAGTTGTCCATCGATGCTCTTCCCGCCGATTTCGCCACCTGGCTCCCCCGGTTCGTCGCCGACGAATTGCGCCCGGAGATGGTCGAACGGTGGGTCACCCGGACCAGCAGCGCGATCCGGCGCGAGTTGCCCGAACTCGCCTCGGCGCCGGATTTTTTCGCGCTCCTGGAGGACGCCGTCAGGGAGCACTGGCTTGCTTTCCTAGCGGCCTTCGGCCAACCCGATTTCCACGCCCACCTGCCTAAAGCGGGCAGTCAATTGGCTCGTGAGGTCGCCGGCCGTCAACTGCCGCTGGAGCTTCTGATCAAGATGTACAGAGTGGCTCAGCAGGAGTCATGGCACTACGTCACCGGCGTCGTCAACGCACTGCCGACCGACCAGATCGACCATGCTGCGCTGCTCATTTTCTTCTGGGGCCGCGCGAGCTCATGGATCGACGGAGCGATCACAGACTCCACCGAGATCTTCCATGCCGAGAGTTCCCGCCGCACCAAGGGCGTGGCGGCGAGGCAGTACGAAGTCGTGAAGGCCCTCTTGGCTAACGAGCCCACCGACCCCCGGCGCGCCTCGGCCGCTCTGGGCGGCTATCCGATGTCGGTGAGGCACACCGCCTTGATCCTGGAGACCGCCGACGCTTATGCCATCGACGGGCTCGAACGTATCGTCCACGAGGTAGCGAGCCTACTCGGCGGGAGTAGTCCTCTTGTAGTCCACCCCGGCGGCCGTCAACTGTGGGCCTGGATCGGCACGCGTGACCAGCCGGATCTAGGCGGTCTCGAGAACCTCGCCCCCGACCTGGTGAGCATCAGCGCAGCACTGTACGCCGGCACACCCGCCCCCGGCCAGGCGGGGTTCGTCAGCAGCCACGATGATGCCCGACGCACCCTTGAGGCCGCCACGAGTGGCGGTGGATCAGCAGCTGTCATGCGCTACGAGCAGATCGAGCTCCTTGCGCTGCTCGGCTGCAGTCCCGAGGTCGACCGGTTCGTCGATCGTGTGCTGGGGCCGCTGGGTTCATCCGATGAGCCGACGGCACGGATACGCGAAACGGTTCTAGCCTTCCTGTCACACGGTGGAAGCGTGGAGGACACAGCCGAGGAACTCTGCGTGCACCGCAACACCATCCGGTATCGGCTTGGCCGGGCGGAGGATCTACTGGACCGGCCGGTAGCCAAGACCGGGGACGAGCTCCGGCTGGCGATCCAGCACCGGGAGCTGTTTCATTCACCTGACAACCTGGCCTGAGCCGCCGCGATCCGAAGACCACCGCCGCCGACGCCAAGCACGACTCGCCCAATTGACCCTGATCGACTGCGAGACCATCATGACCCCAACCTTCACCCGGGCGTCCTAACCCAACTGTCACCATTACGTGCAGCAGTCCCGAAGGGCCTGATGTACCGGCCCGAGGTCCGGCTGCAGCTCAAACGCGTGTTCTTCCTCCCCGCGTTCGCCGCCCTGGAGGACCCAACCAGTCGGGCCTACTACGGACCGCTCTGTGACGCATCTAGGCATCGCAGTTGCTGGCGGGCGAAGTCGTCGCGTGACCGCTTGTGATCGTCACCACCCACGTGCAAGTCGAGCGACGGAGACAGACCGGTGCCGCGCCCGTCCGACAATTGCTCCAACATTCGGGCAAGCGTGTCGGCCAGCCGACGTGTTCCTGCGCTGACCGCTTCAGGCTCAAGTCCTTGCTCTCTGAGATCGGTAAGGTCCAGCGGACGACCGACGTTGATACTGACGGTCGTCCGCTTGAACAGCCTCGGGCGCCGGCTATAGGCGGGCAGGATCTCTTGAGCGCCTCGTTGCACCACCGGAATCAACGGTGCTCCTGACTCGAGTGCCAGCCGCACCGCTCCTGTCTTGAGATCCATCATGCGGCCGTCGGGGTCTCTCGTAATCGATCCTTCGGGATAGATGACAAGAAGCGCACCGCCGCGGAGAGATGTCAAGGCGGCGCCGAATCCGTCCGCGCCACGAGAACGGTCAACCTCCACATGCCCGGCGGCACGGAACCACCACCCCACGATGCGCTCGCCGAACAGACTGCTCTTGGCAAGGAATGCCGGAGTCCTTCCGTTCGCGAGCACCATCTCGGCAATGAGCAGCGGGTCAACATGGGAAACGTGGTTCACGGCGAGCACCACGCCGCCGCTGGATGGGATCTGTTCAACGCCATGCCAGTCCCGACGGCGCACCAAGACCAACGCCGGCTTGCAGACCAAGAACGCGATCCACCACGCCACGCCCCACCCAGGTAGAAACGCAGGTAACCTCACTGGACCTCCACCGATGGCTGGCTGTGCACGTAGGACACCGCTACTGAACTGGGCACGTTGCTCGGACCTCTCGGATCTCTCATCTGCAGGTCGCATTCGCCGGGGCTCATTCCTTGTCCAGCGTTCGCGGCGAAATGTTCAGCACCGACGACCACGAAGGTGGCCTCGGCGGATCCGACCCCCCGTCCATTGTCGTCCCGCGCCTCGGCGTGGAGCAGCAGCCGTCGTCCTTCCCGTTGGGCCACGTTGGCGCAGAAGGTGTACGGCTGGCGCAACCGGAACGGTGCTCGGTACTCGACGGTAAGGCTGCGAGTGACGGCGAGCGATCCGACCGTGTAGAGCACGAACCCAAACAAGTCGTCGAACGCGAGTGCGACCGCTCCTCCATGCGCGATACCTGGGGCTCCTACATGCGCCTCGTCGAAGCAGTGGACTGCTTCGACTCCCGACGCGGTGCGGACCGCACGCAGATGCAGGCCGGCCGGATTATCCGGCCCGCATCCGGCGCAATCCGGCGAGTGCGGGGGCAGCGTCTGGCCGATCCCCACCGGGCGCTGACCGGCGAGGTGCGCCGCCCAGCGAGAGATCACTCCCCCCTCGCGGGATACGTCGCCTTCGCTACCGCCAACGGGCGTCATCTGGTTGCTGTGCTTCCCAATCGCCGTCATCCGTGTCACTTCTCTATTCGTCGGGCTTCGAGTTGTCCGAGTGAAGCGATACTTCTCAGACTTCGATGACGGCCAGTTCGCCGTCGGCATGCAGTGCGCGTAGGCGCTTCTTGTCGAATTTCCCGACCGACGTCTTCGGTACCTCGGCGACGAAGCTCCAGCGCTCCGGCAGCCACCACCTGGCAACCTTGTCCTCGAGGAAGTCACGAAGCTGGGCCGGTGTGAGTTCCCTGCCCTCGCGTACGGCGATGACGGCCAGTGGCCGCTCCTGCCACTTCGCGTCCGGAACCCCCACCACGGAGGCTTCCAGAACGTCGGGGTGACCGGCGAGGTGCAACTCAAGCTCAACCGAAGAGATCCACTCCCCTCCGGACTTGATCACGTCCTTGGTGCGGTCGGTCAACGTGACGAAGCTGCGTGAGTTGATGCGCCCGACGTCGCCGGTGCGCAACCACCCGTCGTGGAACCTCTCTCCGTCGTCCTCCTCCCGGTAGTAGGCGCCGCTGATCCAGGGCCCGCGCACCTGCAACTCCCCCACCGCCGCGCCATCGTTGGGCAGCACTCGGCCCGCATCGTCGACGATCCTCAATTCCACTCCAGCGACCGGACGCCCCTGGGTGGCACGCAGTTGCCACTGCTCGGACGGGTCGAGCGATGCGGGCGGACGGGCGACGGCGGCCAGCGGAGAGGTCTCAGTCATCCCCCATGCTTGGACGATCTGCACGCCGTACTTCTCTTGGAATGTCTTCATGAGGTGCAGGGGCACCGCAGAGCCACCGCAGGCGACAAGACCGAGCGAGGACACATCGTGGCTTGGGTTGGACTCCAGAAAGTTCAAGACGTCGTTCCAGATCGTCGGGACTGCTCCGGCGATCGTGGGTCGCTCAGCACCGATCAGGCGCACGAGCGGTTCGGCCTGTAGGAAACGCTCGGGCATGAGTAGGTCGGCACCGGCCATGAAGGCGGAATAGACCAGGCCCCAAGCGTTGGCGTGGAACATGGGCACGATCGCGAGGATGCGGTCACCGGCGCCGATACCGAGGCCGTCTGCGAGACAGGCGGCCATGGAGTGCAGGTAGGTCGACCGGTGACTGTAGGCGACTCCTTTGGGATTGCCGGTGGTCCCGGACGTGTAGCACATGGCCGCCGCCGTGCCTTCATCGAGCTCGGGCCAGTCGAAGGCCTCGGGCTGACCCGAGATGAAATCCTCGTATCTCACGACCGTGACGTCCTTGCTGCGTAGCGGAGTGAGATCGACGTCGCCCGTCACCACGACGGTGTGCACGCTGGTGATCTGCGGTAACACCGGAGCCAGGAGGGGTACGAGACTGCCATCGGCGATGATCACTCGATCTTCGGCGTGGTTGCCGATGTAGGTGATCTGCTCCGCGGCGAGGCGCAAGTTCAGGGTGTGGAGCACCGCGCCCATCGAGGGCACCGCCAAGTACGCCTCCACGTGTTCTTGGTTGTTCCACATGAAGGTGGCGACCCGATCATCGCCAGTGATTCCGCAGCCTCGCAACGCGTGAGCCAACTGCGCAGCCCTACGGCCGACCTCGGCGAAGGTGCCGACCTTTACGGTTCCATCGGGTTGCAGCGTCCGCACCGTTGCAGACCCGTGCACGCCTGCGCCGTGACGCATGATTGCTGTGGTCGTCAACGGGACGTTCATCATCGTGCTCTGCATAAGGTTCCTTCACTCGTGTGTGGATCCGCACGGACAGTTGTTCCGAGATAGCCGACCTTCGAACGTCAATGGCGATGATCAGCCATCTGCCGCCGCCAAGGAGGTTGCGGCAGACTCCAGGGACTCGACGAGACGCAACTCCAACTCCGGTAGCCGGCTGGCTATCAGGACCACGTCGTCAATCCGCGAACGTGGGTGGGTGTCGCGCTTGACCGCAGCGCGGGCGGCTTCTGTCCAGCCCTGTGCGCAACGGGCAGCTTCGGTCGCAGCCTCAGCGGTCGCCTGGTCGCCGGTCAGACGTGCGACTTCTGCGCAGCCATCTGCGAGCAGTCGCCGAAAGAGCCCGCCGCCGGTGCCTGCCTTCTCGATGAAGGCACCCAGGCTGAACAACAAGAGTCCGAGTTCGTCGTCGGGAAGTTCCGCCCAGGTCGCGATGTCGTCAGCGAACAGAGCAACCGCCTTCAGGCCTTCGGCACCGACCGCGGCTGTGGCGGGGCCGGCAATGCTGTGTTGTGACGGATCGCGCATGTTGCCGGCACACTGGATGAACGCGCCCGCGGCGGCTTCCTCGATGGCGGGCAGGGACGGCGGCCAGGTGATGCGGTACGTGCAGTGACGCGTGGGTTGTGGGAATGCCGTTGAGGACCGTGCCCGGGCCAAGGCGTCCAAAGGCACCTTCTGCACCTCGGCGCGGTCGTTGTCCACGACGTAGGCGAGTTGTTCGTCTTCGTCGTAGCCGATGACGACGATGTCGTGACGGCTCATCTGCAGCTGGACACGGAGGTACGGAAGTTCGGCGATGTCTCCCCAAATCAGGCTGGGTCGACCGGCGTCGAGTTCGTTACGGACCCACGACCATCCCTCGGCGGGATCGTCGGTGGTAAGGACCTGCACGACACCGCCCAGTCGCGTCGGTAGATCGATTTCGAAGTCAGCACCTCGCCCCACCAGGTACAGCGGGGGGAAGAGTTCGCTCGACCGGAGGAACGAGAGCCCTAGAGCGCCGCCGAGCGTGAAGACCAGGCCCTCATTGGGCGGTCCATCCCATCCCAGACCGTGCCAGTGCAGCAGATCGCGCATCGCACCGGAGCCGCAGTGTCCCCCCAGTCGATGGGGGTAGTCCTGGATGAAGGCATTGACGGGCATGTGGCGTCCTTCTCTTTGTGCTCTTCGTGCCGAATGGTTCTGGAGTTGGGGGTCAGTTGTTCCGAATGCGGTCGAGGTACGTCTGGCGGGCGACCATGTCGACGTCGTCGAGGAAGACCGAGTCCGTGCCCAGGACAGAGCCGAGCGCGGACGCCACCCGTCCGGGCACGAACTTCATCGCTGCGACCATGCCGCCGGCGAGGCGAGTGACCCGTACGAAGGGACGGGGATGCTCGATCAGCTCGGCTGTCGCGCGAGCAATCTCTTCGGGTTCGGCGTTGCGCAGCCCCTTGGCTCCGGCCGTGCCGGCGACGAGCTCGGTGTTGGTGAATGTCGGTCGCACGGTGGACAGTTGGATCCCGGACTTGCGGTACTCCTGCCGTGCTGCCTCGGTGAATCCGATGACTGCGAACTTGGTGGCGCAGTAGGTAGCCAGGCCAGGCACGGGCAGTTCCCCGGCCAGCGATGCGGTGTTGATGATGTGTCCGGCCCGCCGCGGCAGCATCCGCTGGAGGGCGAGCTTGGTCCCGAAGATCACTCCGAGGAGGTTGATCTCCACCTGTCGCCGGGTGACGGCGTCGTCCTCCTCGTGAGCGTGTCCGGTGGGCATGATGCCCGCGTTGTTGACCAGCACATCGAGGGGGCCAAGCTGTTCCTCGACCATGTCGAGGAACGCCCGGAACGAGTCGGGGTGGGTGACGTCGAGATGGCCCACAACAGAGATACCGAGCTCGTCCGCCGCTTTCTTGATACGGGCCTCGTCGATGTCGCCGATGGCAACGCGGTGGCCGCGTTCGGTCAGTTCCTTCGCCGTCTGGTAGCCGATGCCACGGGCTCCTCCAGTGATCGCGATCGTCTTGGCGGGGAAGGAAGTGGCGTGCGTCATCTGCGGTGCTCCTTGTTCTGGCCGAGGCGTTGACTCAGGCCGCGTCCGGCTGCTGCGCGCAGCATCTTCGCGGCGATGGCCGTACGCCAGGCGGAGTACGGGTACCACGTGAGCTCTCTTGCCCGGACTGGAAGTCGTGGCTCGGTGACCGCGCGGACGCGGCAGTACTTGTGCAGCCCGTCGGCTCCTCCGAGCCGGGCGCCCATCCCGGAGGCCTTCCAGCCACTGTGAGGCAACGTCATCGCGAAGAGGTTGCTGAAGACATCGTTGATGTTGACCGCGCCGACCTCCAGGCGCCGTGCAACACGGCGGGCGCGAGCACGATCACGAGTCCACACGGTCGCCGACAATCCGTACGTCGAGTCGTTGGCCAGTCGGATGGCCTCTTCTTCGTCGGCGACGCACATCACCGGGATCGTGGGTCCGAAGGTCTCCTCGGTCATGCAGGACATCGTGTGATCCACGTCGACAAGGACCGTTGGCGTGTAGTAGTTCCCGGCCGCACCCCGCTTGCCGCCGGCCACTACCTTCGCTCCCGCGGCCACCGCCTCGCTGACGTGGCGATCCGCGATGTCAACTTGTCTCGCGGTGACCATCGCACCAACATCGTTGCCGGCATCCGCCCCCTGGGTCAGGGACTGCACGCGCTGTGTCAGGCGGGCCACGAATTCCTCGTAGACCGCAGCAACGACATACACGCGTTCGACGGAGATGCAGACTTGCCCTGCGTTGAAAAGGCCACCCCAGGCGACGCCCTCGACCGCTCGAGCGAGATCGGCGTCCTCCAGCACGATCGCCGGATCCTTGCCGCCCAGCTCCAGACTCACCGGTTTCAACTGCTCAGCACAGCGGAGGGCGACCTGGCGCCCTGTCGCTGTCGAGCCCGTGAACTGGACGAAGTCGGCGGCATCCACCACTGCGGCACCAGTGTCGCCGGCTCCTGTGACATGTGCGAGAACGGGTGGCGCGCCGATCTCGCGCCAGCCGTCGATGACCCGCGCGCAGGTCAGCGGTGTCTCTTCTGAGGGCTTCGCCAGTACCGCGCAACCGGCAGCCAGTGCGGGGGCTGCGTCCATGAGGAACAGGGTGATCGGGAAGTTCCACGGGGTGATCAGACCGACGAGTGGGTAGGGCTGGTAGGTCTTGGACAGTCGTTTCGGCAGGCTGAGTAGACCCGCGGTCTTGACCCGTTCGTCGGCGAGGAACTCCTCGGCATGGTCGGCGTAGTAGGTGATGAACTCGCACGAGGCGGTCGTCTCTACGAGCGCGTCCGGACGAACCTTGCCTGTCTCGGCCTGCAGCAGGTCGGTGAGCTCATCGGAGTGCGTGAGGATCCAGTCGCGCCAGAGGCGCAGCCACTTGGAGCGCTGCCGCGGACCAGCCTCGGCCCATGCACGTTGGGCCAGCCGGAGCTGCGTGGCGCGGCGGTTCACAGCGTCACGGTCGTCAACGGACACGGTTCCCACCAGCTGACCGTCGGACGGGTTGCGCACCTCGAGTGCGCTATTTGAGGTCGTTGTGGTGGTCATTGATCCTCCTGAGGCGAAGTGGACCGGCGTGAGGATCCACCGGGTTTGACCTGGCTGGCGGGCTTTGCGGTGAAGGCGTCGTCGATCGCCTGCGGCGAGGCCTCGACCATCGATCCATAGGTGTTCCGAAGCTCGGTCAGGATCGCGGCCAGGGGAAGGTCGTCATAGACGCCGCGCTCGCGGACGTACTCCATGTGCTGGGTTCCGTCCCCAGTGAAAGCGTGCATGAGCGCGTCGTGCTCGCCGTCGAATTCCACAGGTGGAACGCCGAAACGAGCGCATAGTTCGACGTTGAATGCCGGGGTGGCCTTGAGCCATCTCCCGTCGATGTGGAGACTGCTGTATCCGTGATAGACGAACAGGTCGGTGCCGCCCATGAGCTTTCGCAGTGATTCGGTCTGCAGATGGTTGCGCACATCAGCGAACCCCAACCGCGCTGGAATTCCCGCTGCACGGCACACTGCGGTCAAGAGGACCGCTTTCGGGACGCAATAGGCACGGCCCGCTTGGAGGACGAAACTCGCGCGGTAGTTGGCGGGGTCGGCCGAAACGGTGTAGGGGTCGTACCAGACTTGGTCCCGGACGGCAGCGAAGAGGCGCCTCGCCTTTTCCCTGTCGCCGGACGCGTCACCAACGGTGGCCTCGGTGAAGGCGCGGATGTCTTCGTGCTCGATGTCGAGGAACTCAGTCGCCTCAAGGAACGACGCCGGACTGCAGCTCATCCTCGCTCCAAGGTCATCGGATACTCGTCCGCGAGAACCGGTAGCGAGGCGTTGTCCCATCGCTTGTTCTTGGCCCGGGTGAGACTGGTCCGAATCGGGAGCAGTCCATGACGTGGCCAAGAGACGGGAGCCTGACAGTTTCCTGAACCGACTTGAGACCGGAGCCTGCCCGAACTGGTGCGAGGTCGCGGACTGGCAACTGGTCTCGGACCGCGCGCAGGGCTCTGTCTGCCCGAACGCGATAGGCAGGTCGTCATTGAATGTCCTCTCGACGATAGGTCCACTCTTCGTTGCCATGGGATTCGCGGTTGGCCCGGAGCCCTCCGCTCCAGCACGCCCGGCTCGCGACGAGCCCGGATCGCACGGCATTACGCACCCGCGTCACTCACAGCCGAAGTCAGCTCGGCTCGCCCAACGCCCCGAGACGCCTGCGTCAGAAGCCGCTTGCTGACGACGAAGTCACGGGGACGGTTGACACAATCCGCAGCGATTAGCTCGCCTTGACGAAGGTAGAAGCAGGTGAAGTCACGGTCCAGTTTCGGGTCACCGCTGAGGACGACTTCGTCGAACCCGGTGTTGAGCCCAGCGATCTGGAGCTTGACGTCGTACTGATCCGACCAGAACCATGGAAGAGCAGCGATCTCCTTGGACTTTCCAGAGATCGTCGCTGCGGCCACTTTGGCCTGCTCCCCCGCGCTTGGAACGCATTCCAGGCGGACCCGACCGCCGTAGGAGGCCATGTATCGACTCGTGCAGTCACCGGCCGCAACGATGTTCCGGTCACTTGTCCGAGCACGGTCGTCAATCACAATACCGTTGTCGACCTCCAAGCCGGCTGATGCGGCGAGCTCGGTGTTCGGCTCGACACCGATGCCAACGATCACGAGGTCTGCAGGGACGGCCTCGCCATTGGACAGGAGCACTTCGCGGACCTTGGTTTCACCGGTGAAGGCCTCGACGAGGGCTCCGGTTCGAATGCTCACACCCTCCTCTTGGTGGACCCGTTGGAAGAACGCTGAGACCTCGGGAGCGGTGACTCTTTCGAGAACACGCTCGGTCGCCTCGAGCACGGTGACGTCCAGCCCCAAGGCGCGCAGCGAGGCTGCCACCTCGAGCCCTATGTACCCCCCGCCAACGATCACGGCCACGCTTCCTGGTTGGGCGGCTGCTCGGATCAGGTCCACGTCCATGGCGGTGCGCAGGTAGCAAACACCGGAAAGATGGGCACCTGGGACGAGCAACCGTCGCGGACGCGCGCCGGTGCACAACGCGAGATGGTCGTAGGCCAGCGACTGGCCGCTGCTCAGCGTCAGGTGGCCAGCAGAGCGGTCGATCGCCTCGACCCTCGCATCGAGAAGGCTAATCTTCCGCTTGTCGTAGAACTCCGCACTGCGAATTTCCAGCTCTTCGAAGGCGCTCTTCCCAGCCAGATAGGCCTTCGACAGTGGTGGGCGTTGATAGGGCACTGGCGACTCATCGCCCACCAGGACAATCTCGCCGTCCCAGCCTTCCTGGCGCAGGCTGGCCGCGAGTTGCGCGCCGGCATGGCTTGCTCCGACAATCACCGTTCTCAGTGCGGTCATGCGCTGCTTTTTGGGGTCAGTCGGACCATCAATTTGCTGATACCCCGCACGAAGTTGGACTGCACGTATTCCGGCTCACCCACGACTTCGATGTTCTCGAAGCGCGGGAGCAGCTCCTCCCAGAGAATGCGCAGTTGCAACTCGGCCAGCCGGTTGCCCATGCAACGGTGGACACCGAATCCGAAGGCGATATGGTTGCGTGCGTTTGGCCGGTCGATGATCAGCTCATCTGGCCGATCGAACACCGTCTCGTCGCGATTACCAGACGCGTACCACATGACGACTTTGTCGCCCTTGCGGATGAACTGGCCGTTCAGGATGGTATCGGTCTTCGCGACCCTGCGCATGTAGGCGAGCGGCGTCTGCCAGCGGATGATCTCCGACACCATGTTGGGGATCAGGTCGGGGTTGGCCTTTAGCTTCTCGAACTGGTCCGGGAACTGGTTGAGCGCTAGAACCCCGCCACTCATCGAGTTCCGGGTGGTGTCGTTGCCGCCGACGATCAACAGCACCAGGTTCCCGAGGAACTCCATGGGGCGGTCGATCAGATCCTTGGTGTTGTCGTCACTCTGCAGCATGGTGATCAGATCGAAGCCGGGTTCCTCCCCGGCAGCAGTCCTGGCCGCCTTGTCATGCCAGAGCGCGCTGAGACCTCGCGCCATGTCGCGCATTCCATGGAAGACTTCGTCGTTGTCCGAGGGGCCACCGTTGGCCTGCTCCATCGACGACGCAAGGTCTGACCAGTAGGTGAGCTTTTGACGCTGCTCGTACGGGAAGTCCAGCAAGGTGGCGAGCATGCGGCCCGTCAGCTCGATTGATACTCGCTGCACCCAGTTGAAGGGCTCACCCACAGGAAGATCGTCCAGCACCTCGCGGACACGTGTCCTGATGAGGCCCTCCATCTCGCGCAGGTTCTTCGGCGCGACAACGCCTTGGACCGCCTGTCGCTGCAGGTCGTGACGCGGAGGATCCATCGCGATGAACATCTCGATGTCGAGGAATCGAGGTGGAACACCGATGACGATCAAAGGTTCGGCCGAGAAGACTTCATGGTTCTTGTCAACGGCGATGATGTCGGCGTGACGAGTGACCGACCAGAACGGGCCGAACGGGCTGTTGGGCTGATAATGGATCGGGGCCTCGTTGCGCAGGCGCTCGAAGTAGGATTGCCATCGACCCTGCCGATACAGGAAGGGATTGCTGACGTCGATGTCCGCGAGCTCCACCTCGTCGACCGGCGGGATAGGACGTTCTACGAACATCCTGTCGCCGTTCGCACCTCTCACCCATCTCATGGTCTTGTCGTAGAGATGCGCGCCCTGAATCTGGCGCTCCATCGGGATGGAGGATTGAACTTTGGCCGTGATTGCCTCAGGAATCTTCATCATTTCAACCCGTTCTCGTCGTCACATCTGAAATTCGGGAAGCCGGACGCTCAGCCCGTCCCACACGTCGGAGACCACCATCTGGCAAGACAGCCGGGAGGTCGGTTCACGCTCAGGGTTCATCGCGAGCATCTCCTCCTCATCGGCGCCGGGCGGCCCGACACATTCGGACCACTGCGGATCAACGATGACGTGACAGGTCCCGCACGCAGCTTCTCCACCGCAGTCACCGTCGATGCCAGGCACCGCGTTGTTCGTCGCGACCTGCATCAACGACTGCCCTTCCTCAACGGGCACCGCGTGCGTCTTCCCGTCGTGTGACACAAACCTAACCACTGTCATGATCAACTCTCCTGGTGCTGTTGTGGGCCGCAAAGCCTTGGACAAACTCTTGTCGCGGATGCGCCCTGTGGCTATGGTCACACGAGTCAGAAAGTTGTGATTTCGGCTCAAGGAGTGTCTTTGAACGGCAGCGACGCGGGCGTGCCCTACACGGCTTTCGCACAGCTGCTCGAGAGCCAAACTCTCGACGCAGAGGCAGCCGCACGGTTCCGCGCCATCATGGTTCGCGAGGGAGCCGACGAGACGACCCTGCTGCAACTCGGCGGCCAGGCACCGGCTCGATGGTTCCGGGAGGTGTACCCCAACCTGGACGCCGATCAAGCGACCCACCTCGGCCATGCGTTCGCAGATCAGGCCCAGCTGACCTCATTCGGCCCATTGAGTCTTCCCTTGATCAGTGCGGGCTCGGTCGCTGAGGTCATGGAACTGCTCACGTATCTTCCCTTGATTACGACGGCCGTCAGTACGCGGTTCCATCCGAATGACGACGGCCTTGCGGTCGGGCTCACAGGTCAGACGGGCGATCCGGACCTGGACTGCCTGGTCGTCACCTACTGTGGTTCCGCGCTCCTGCGGTTGATCCGAATGCTCGCTGGCGACGTGTCAACCGTCAGGCTGCACACCAGTTGGCCGGCGCCCGCCTCCACGACCCAGCATGAGGACGCGCTGGGAAGACACCTGGTTTTCAACGCGCCCATGACGTTCCTGTATGTGCCCACGGAGGTCCTGAACGAGGTCTGCCGGTTCTCCGACCCCGTTGCATACCGACACGCGATCGCCGATCTGTCGAAATCCCTTGAGCACCGGATCGGACCGGCGTCATACGCGACCAAGGTAAGACTGTCGATAGAAGAGGGCCCCGGACTAAAAACCTGTCAGTCGGTCGCAAACGAACTGTCAATCTCGACCAGCACTCTCAAGCGACGTCTCCTCAACGAGGGCACCACGTTCCGAGAGATACTCGAATCGTCGTTGCTGGAGCGGGCCTCGCTAAAGCTGCTCGACCGATCCTTGTCGGTCAGCGAGATAGCTGTTGAACTCGGTTTCAGCGACCTGACCAACTTCTCACATGCCTTCAAGCGATGGACTGGCCAGTCTCCAAGCCACTTCCGACAAGAATGCCTGAGGTGGTGACGGTTCCGCACTGAATCACCAGACCTGATGCAGCCGCAGTCCGCCGGTTCCGCAGAGCCAGGTGGTCTAGGTGGGCTCCTGCATGGCAGCACAGGCATTGAGACCTCGGCGAGCGACCCAATCTTGGGGTGTCCTCTCAGCGGGCACATCAACTAGTCCCAGGTCGGGTCAGACTGAGCGGTGGGGGCGGCAGGGAGCCGAGGAACGAGGTCGTGATCGCGCTACCCCCGGGCATGCACTCAGAGGCCATCTCACCATCAGGCCTGAGCGTCAGTCGCGCTAGCAGGGCAATCAGTGGTGCGTGGTTCCTTTTGGCCGCCAAGCCCTTGCATCAGAACGCCGAGAACTCGTTTCGCAACCTGTTCTGCAGAGGGGCGGCTGTCTTCAACTGCGTGATACAGACCGGCGACTGTGATGGCCCCAAAGATCGCCAGGGATGCCTCTTCTGGGTGGGGCTGCACGTGTAGCGATCCGTCGGCGGCGCCTTCGGCAAGGAGTTGTTCGATGGGACGGCGGAATGCTTCTTGGAGGGCGTGAGCGAGCGCAGGAAGTCTGGTGGCTCGGCCGAGGTCACCAACGAGCGCCCGACATGCGGCGGGCTGGTCGAGCATCACGGCGATCTGGGCTTGGACCGCAGCTTCGAGGCGGACGCGGGCGCTTCCGGTGGCCCCAACAGCTGCCGCTACCTCGCCAGCAATTGCCTCGAGCATGTCGGTGAGGAGGAAGGCGAGGATCTCATCCTTACCGGTGAAGTAGTAATAGAGGGTTGCGCGAGGGATGCCGGAGGCAGCCGCGATTTCGTCCATCTTGGCCTCGGCGACTCCGCGCTCGGCGATCAGTTCCGCGGCTCCGTAGAGCTTGCTTGCGATGGAGGCAGGCAGTTGCCGCATCTCCACACACCTTTCCGGACGAGTGACACTGCGTATTCGGAGGGTATCGACAGCAGCCTCAGCCTATGTTGTACTGCGAGTACAAACTCAAGATACAAGTCATGGAGGCATCCGTGGATGCTGGGGCGCCGGGTCGTCTGGCCCGTTTGTGCACGGCGGGAATCCGTTTCCCGCGTCTGGTCGTCGTCGGCTGGTTGGTCGCGGCTGCAGCGGTCACTCTCGGCCTGCCGTCGCTGCCGTCGGTGGTCGAGCGCAGCAGTGCGGCCTTTCTGCCCGAGGACGCGCCGACGTTGACCGCGTTGCACGACATGGACGAGGCGTTCGGCTCGGGGCGCACCGAGTCATTTGCCTACATCGTGTTCCGCAACGAGAACGGCCTGAGCGCGGCTGACACGCTTGCGTATCGCGACCTGGTTCGCACCCTGGGTGCGAACCAGGAGCGGGTCTCCGAAGTGCAGCACTTCGTCGGCAACAAGGACGCGCGGCGACACTTGGTCAGCAAGGACGGCCAGGCGGCCTACCTGGTGGCCGGGCTGACCAGTGGCATCGGATCGCCGGACTCCGAACAGGACATCCACTGGCTGCGAGAACGGGTCGCCGACCTGTCTTTGCCCCGTGGCAGCAGCGCGTATGTGACCGGGGACCCAGCGATGATCACCGACCTGACCACCGAGGTGAACGAGGCCTCGGTACGGATCACGGTGGTCTCCGGGCTGCTGCTGGTCATCATCTTGTTGATCATCTACCGCCGCGTCACCACTGTACTGGTTTCCCTGGTATCGATCGGGGTGGCACTGGCGTGCGCGCGGGGAGTGCTGGCATGGGCCGGGATGCAAGGAATGTCGCTGTCGACCTACACCGACGCGTTCGTAACCGCCATCGTGCTCGGCGCTGGCACTGACTACTGCGTGTTCTTGATCAGCAGATTCCGCGAGGCATACGGGCGCGGAGTCGACGCGCTGCCGGCCGTCGAGGAGGCAGCCACCAGAGTAGGACCGGCGTTGGTGGCGTCCGCCGGAACGGTCATCCTCGCCGCGATATGTCTGGGATTCACCAAGCTGGCCATCTTCTCCACCACCGGACCGCCGATGGCGATCTGCGTCGCGGTCACCGTTGCGGTGAGTCTGACCTTCACGCCCGCGCTGATGGTCTGGTTCGGCCCCAGGATCGGGCCGGCGCGCACGCCAGCACCGACGTCGGCGTGGTCACGCGTCGGCCGCCTCGTGGCGCGCCGACCGGTCCGGGTGCTTGTTGCCGGTACCGCCGTGTTGGTTGTGCTTGCCGCGTTCCTTCCGACGATGGTGATCTCCTACGACCAGCGGAACTCCCAGCCGCCCGACACGCCGAGCAACAAGGGGTTGGCGGTGCTGGAGGACCACTTCCCTCGCAACGAGACCCTCCCGGACTACCTGCTGCTGGAGTCCACACATGACATGCGCAATTCGAAGGATCTGGCAGTCCTCAACGAGGTCAGCCGAGCCGTGGCCAAGGTCGATGGTGTTTCCAGCGTCCGGAGCATCACCCAGCCGGCAGGTGAGCCACTAGAACCAGCGTCGATCGCGCGACAGCTCAAGCGCCTCGCCACCGGGCTGGGTCGGGCCAGCGATGGCTTGGAGGAGGGTCAGCCCGATCTCGAACGCCTCTCCTCGGGCAGCGCCCAGCTAGCCGACGCGATCAGCCGGGTGGCCGACGGCGCCGGCCGCGCCCAAGGCGGCGCCGACCGACTTGCGAACGGAACCAGCGATCTCGCCAACGGTCTCGGCCGCGCTACCGAGGGCACGCGTGACGCAGCGCACGGCGCCCGCCAGTTGCAGACCGGCGCTGCCGCCTTGGCCACAGGCATCCAAACCGCTCACGACCAAGTCACCGTGGTCGTGAGTAGCATCGGCCTGATCGTCCAGGCACTCGACCGCGACCTGCTGTGCACCACAGACCCGATCTGCCGCAGGTCCAGGGAAGGACTTGCCGACATCCACCGCGGCATGAAGGATGAACTCCTCCCAGGACTGCAGGAGGCAGCCAACGGAGCGAACTTGATCGCCCGCAAACAAGGAAGCCTCGCCGATGGCCTCAACGATCTCGCCTCCGGGTTGAGCCAGGCCGAGCGGGGTGCCGACCGGATCACCGAAGGACAGCGCCTTCTGCGCGCGCGTCTAGGGCAGATGGCGGACGGCACCTCCCAGATCGCTGAGAACGCCGAGGCCTTTGCGCCGGGGATCAAGGACCTCATCCGCCAGACCAAGGAACTCGCCCAGAACCTGGAGACCTCTGAGTCCTACCTGCGCACGGTCAACCGTCAGGCCGACACACCAGAGGCTGGTGGCTTCTACCTGCCCGCGAGCGCCCTAGACGACCAGCGCTTCGCCTACGCCCGCAGCGTATTCCTGAGCCCCGATGGCCGCGTTGCCCGCATCCAGGTAACCGGTGACTCAGATCCTCTTAGCCCGGATGGGCTGCGCCGCTTCGAAGAATCCCAGGCAGCCGCTGAAAACGCGTTGAATCGGACACGTCTCGAAGGCGCAACCGTCAGCGGCACCGGGGCCGCTGGACTCGGCGCCGACCTGAACCGCTATCTGTACGAAGACGCGAAACTCGTGCTCGCGGCGGTGCTTCTGATCGTCCTGCTCCTCCTCATCATCGCCCTGCGCTCCCTGGCCGCGCCGCTATACCTGCTCGCCTCTGTAGCGCTATCCTGCGCCGCGGCCCTTGGCCTGACAACACTGGTCTTCCAAGGCATCCTTGGCCACGACATCCAGTTTGCCGTCCCAGTGATCACGTTCGTGCTGCTCGTCGCCGTTGGCGCCGACTACAACATCCTGCTCATGAGCCGAATGCGCGAGAACGGCACCACCCTGACTCGAGGCGCCGTTGCCGAAGCAGTGACCCTGACCGGCCCGGTGATCACATCCGCAGGAATCATCTTTGCGAGCACCTTCATCGCGCTGCTCACCTCTCCCGTGGTCACGCTTGTCGAGACTGGTTTCGCCGTCGCAGCCGGACTGCTGCTCGATACCTTCGTAGTCCGCAGCCTCATCGTTCCCGCCTGTGCCGCCCTGCTTGAGGACCACAACTGGTGGCCTGCCCGCCAGATCCGGAACCCTGGGCTTAAGGGAACACAGATCAGAAAAGCCAGCTCGGCCTAGTACATACGTTCATGCATGCATGTACGCTTCGGGCATGAAGGTAGCTACGCGACGACCGCGAAAACAAGCCGAACGCTCGGCCACCACCCGACGCGCGCTGTTGGACGCGACCATCGCCTGCCTTGCCGACCTGGGATATGCCGGCACCACCAGTGTCGCCGTGGCGGAGCGAGCCGGGCTGTCCCGCGGGGCCCAACTGCACCACTTCGGAACCCGTGACCAACTCGTGGTAGCCGCCGTCGAGCACTTAGCGCAAGAACGCATGCGCAGGGTGCGGACGGAGATGTCTCGGATCGCACCACAAGGGGCCCAACTCCAGAAGTTGACGACGGTCACCCAGGAACGCGAAGCGGCGTTGGGTTTGCTAGCTGAGGCCCTGTCCGGACCGTTGTACGCGGCCAGTCTCGAGCTCTGGGTGGCCGCGCGCTCAGACCCCGGCTTGCGTAAGGAGCTGGTCCCAGCCGAGGAGCGTGTCAACGCGGAGCTCGCTGAGATCTGTCGCACCTATATCAGCGACGACCCGATCGAAGTGCGCTTGACCTTGGACCTTGTCCTCGGACGGGGTGTCGCACGGCTGTTGACGCCACATCCCGATCGGCAAGCAGAACTGCTCACCGCCTGGGCACGCCTTCTGAACGGCAGCACCCGTGGCTGACCTTCAAGCACTCATGACTGCGTTGCAGCAAAGAATCGGCCCCCATCCAGATGGCGCGCACCTGCCGGCCCACCACGAGCAATGCCTGGGCTGCGGCGTTGACAACCCTCATGGCCATCACTTAAGCGTGCATCGCGAAGGCGATCTCGTGGTGGCCACCCACATCTTCGACGATCGCCACGTGGGCGCACCCGGCATCGCGCACGGCGGCGCGGTCGCCACCGTCCTTGACGACCTCTACGGCTTCCTGCTCTACCTGGTCGGAGAACCAGCTGTCACTCGCCAACTGGTGGTCGAATACCTCGCGCCGGTCCTGATCGGGACGACATACCGACTCGAGGCCCGGGTAGATCGGCGCGAGGGCCGTAAGCTGTTCGTGAACGCCAAGGTGACCGCACTCGACGGGCGAACCGCCGCCACATCGACGGCTGTGTTCGTTACAGTCGACGCCGAGCACTTCGCTCAGGCACGCCCGAGCTCCGCTATCTGAGGCGATCCACAACGCTAGCCAATGCCCCTGTGGCATGGCCAGGCTGGATGAGAAGACCCTCGCCCGCACTCGGCGCGTTGCACCACGCGGGCTATGAGCGGGGAGCGCACGAGGGCACCGCGGCGGTGACCAGCGGGCGGAAGGTACCGGGAGACGCCCGCCTGACTGTCGGTATATGACAATCGGATCCTTCGATCGGGTTCCTGCCCACGGATCCGCGGTCAGTCATGGGCGAAGGTGATGTTAGGCAGGATCTTCCGCAGCGAGGCGGGGGTGTACCAGGCGGCCTTGCCGGTAAGGCGAAGCATGACCGGTAGGAGGACGAGCCGGACGAGGAAGGCGTCGAGGAGGACGGCGAGGCCGAGGACGACGCCCATTTCTTTGGGCGGGATGGGGCCGGAGAGGGCGAAGGTGAAGAAGACCGCGACCATGACCGCGCCGGCGGCGAAGATGACCCGGCCGGAGTGGGCAAGTGAGCCGATCATGGCGTGCTTGGGGTCCCCGGAGCGCTCGTAGTGCTCCTTGGCCGAGGCGAGCAGGAACACGGTGTAGTCCATCGCGATGGCGAAGATCATGGCGAAGAAGAACACCGGCGCCCAGGCGTCGAGGAAGCCCTGTGGTTCGAAGCCGAGCAGGTCGGCGCCGTGTCCCTCCTGGAAGATCAGCCGGGCGACACCGAACGCCGCCGCGGTGGAGAGCAGGCTGGCGAGGGTGCCGAGTAGGGAGATGAGCGGGGCCTGCAGTGCGATGAGGAGCAGCATGAAGCCGAGGACGAGCACGACGCCGATGACCAGCGGGGTGGACTCGTCGAGCTGCGCCTTGAGATCGAGGTTCTCCACGGGGGCGCCCCCGAGGACGGCGGAGTCGGGGAGGTCTGCGCGGAGCCGGTCGACGGTGTCGCTGAGTGCGGGGTCGGAGGGGTCCACGGAGGGAACGGCCTGGATCAGCACCAGTCCACTGTCGTCGGCAGCCGGCATCGGAGGCATGGCAGCGGCGATGCCGGGGTCGTCCTTGAGTGCTGCGCTGGCGGCCGAGGCGTCGGTGTCGTCGGTGATGATCTGCAAAGTACCGGGGGCGCCGGTGCCGAAGGCGTCTTGGACCTGGCTGTAGCCGACTCGGGCAGAAGCGTCCTCGGGCAGCACCTTGATGGAGGGCATGGCGGTCTTCAGGCCGAGGATCGGGGCGGCGAGGGCGAGCAGGATGACCGTGGCGAGGAGGCCCCAGGCAACGGGGCGCTTCCAGAGTCGCTCGCCCCAGGCGGCGAATGCCGAGGAACGGTGCTCACCAGCGCGGGACCAGGGCAGTGCGAGCTTGTTGATTCGGTCGTCGAGGCCGAACAGCACCAGCGGCAGCAGGGTGAGGGTGGCGGCTAGGACGAAGACCACCGAGAGCATGATGCCGCCGGCCATGGAGCGGAAGGAGGGCGAGGGCACCAGCATGACCGCGGACAGCGAGACGAGGACGGTGAGGCCGGAGAGCAGCACGGCCTTGCCTGCGGTGTCCATGGTCTGGGCGATAGCCCACTGTCGGTCTTCGCGGGTGTCGGGGCGGCCGGCGGCGCGGTTAGCCTCGCGGCGTACGGCGCGGGCGGCGCGGTAGCGCACGACCAAGAAGAGGGCGTAGTCGATGCCCAGGGCGAGCGCGAACATCATTGCGAAGTTCATGGCCCAGATGGAGACGGGCACGAGCTCGTTGATCAGCACCAGGGAACCGGCCGAGGCGACAAGGCCGGCCAGGGTGAGGATCAGTGGGAGTCCGGCGGCCACGAGGGCGCCGAAGGCGAGTACCAAGATGGCCAGGGTGACCGGCCAGGACATGAACTCCGACTTCAGCATGGCGTCGAGGTTGGCCTCGTTGAAGTCGCTCCATAGCAGCGAGGACCCAGTTGGGTTGACCTCGACGGTGTCGGTGGAGAGGTTTTGAAGTTCGGCCTTGAGGTCGGTGGCGACGCGGACCATCTCGTTGGTGTCGGCGCCTGCGCCGGCCAGAACGATCGCGGTGGAGCCGTCCTGGGAGAGGGTGGCTCCCGGCGTGGGTGCGAGGACGTCGGCGATGCGCGGTTCGGCCTCGAGGATGTCGGTGACCTCGGCGAGGACCTGCTGGCCCTCACCTTCGGTGACCGGTCCGTCGGTGGAGCGGACTACGACCTGGATGGCGGATGAGGCGTTGCCGCCGAAGTGTTCTCGTGCGAGTTCGCGAGCCTGCACAGACTCTGAGCCGTTGGCCTGCCAGCCGGCACCGGAGAGGTTGTGCTCGACCTGAGGGGCGAAGGCGCCGAGGCCGACGATGGTCAACAGCCAGACCACGGTGACGAGTTTGGCGTGTTCGGTGACCCAGATCCCCAGACGTCCCAAGGGGCCGGCGGTGGTAGGTGGCGGGGTTGAGGGCCCGGCCGTGGGGCTGGAGGCCGTGGTGGTGCTCATGCAGGTTCCGTTCCGTGTGTGATGGACAAGCTTGGATACGTGAGACTTGGGATACGCGGACTTGAATGCGTGGGGCCGGGTTCAGGCGAGCGCGGGCAGCGCCTGGGTCGCGGTGTAGATGGCGACGCCGAGGACCAGGACGGTGAATGCCGCCTGGAGCCGGCCGGTGTCGACCCGGTCGGCCAGTCGTGCTCCGGCCACGGCTGCCGCCGCGGAGACCGCGGTCAAGACGATGACGGCCGTCCAGTCCGGCTGGACACCGGAACCGGATCGGACGGCGAGGGCGGCGGCGCTGGTGATGGTGATGACGACCAGCGAGGTGCCTGCGGCGTACTCGATGGGAAGCGCGAGCGCCAACAGGAGTGCTGGGACGACCAAGAAGCCGCCGCCGACGCCGAGGAACCCGGTCAGGGCGCCGACGATCGTGGCGGTGCCCAGTACCTTCAGCGCCCGGGGGCACTGGCAGGCGAAGGTCGGGCTGAACGTGATGATCGGGTCATCTAGGGCGGGGCGGGCGGCATGCCCCGCGGCACTGTCCTGACTGTCCTGGCTGCTCTGACTGTCCTGACCGTGACGTATCTGACGCCACGCCAGGATCACACCGACCAGCAGCATCAGGGCAGCGAAGGCGGCCAGCAAGAGATCCTCAGGGACGCGGGAAGATGCCGCCGCTCCCAGCACCGCTCCGCCGGTGGCGACCAGCCCGAAGACGAACCCGCGGCCGAGCAGCACGTTGCCTTCCCGGTGGGCAGCGGCGGCCCCGATCAGGGAGGTGAGGCCGACCACGACCAGCGATCCAGTGGTCGCCTGGGCGGGTGACTGGTCGAGCAGGTAGATCAGCACCGGTACGGCCAGGATCGATCCGCCACCTCCGAGCGCCCCCAAGGAGAGCCCGATGAGCGCACCGGCGGCTGCGGCGAGGAGCAGGGTCATCTCAGGCGTGGGACCCGTCGGGGTCTTCCCCGGGGGTGACCATGTGCAGGCCGACCTTTTCTGCGTTCTCGAATGAGTCGTGAATCGCGACCGGGGTGCGGTCTGCGGCAGCGATGAAGGAGGCAGCGATCGAGGAGCGGTAGCCGCTGGCACAGTGCACCCACACCTCACCGGCCGGTATCTCCTCGAGGCGGTAGGGCACCTCGTGGATCGGGATGTTGAGGGCCCCGGCGATCGCGGTTCCCTCGTGCTCATCGGTGCGGCGCACGTCGAGCACGACCACCTCGCGGTGATGGCGCACCTGCGCCAGGTCGGCGAAGGTGGCAGTGGGGAAGCTGCCGAGCTCTGCATCGGCCCAGTTCTGCGGACCGCCGGTGGCGTGGGCGGCCGGTCGGTCGATGCCGATACGAACCAGCTCGCGCTGAGCGGTGGCGACGTCCTCGGCGGTCTCCCCGAGCAGGGTCACCGGGGTGCCCCACTCGATGAGCCAGCCCAGATAGGTCGAGAAGGCGCCGTCGAGACCGAAGTTGAACGTGCCTGGGGCGTGCCCGGCAGCGAAGGCCTTGCGGTTGCGAAGGTCGAGGACCCACTCGCCCGCCTCGATACGGCGGCGCAGCTCTGTCGCATCGGCTTCTCGAATAGGGGAAAGGTCCGGTGCGTCTGGGCCGGCGGCGTTGGCGGGGCCCATGTGCACGTAGTAGGCCGGCCATGCACCCAGCCCGTCCAGCAGCTCGCGGACGTAGGTCTCCTCATCCTGAGTCAGCACGGGGTTGGACCGCTTCTCCTGTCCGATGGTGGAGGCGGTGGCGTCGGACTGGGTCGCGGAGCAGAACGAGCCGAACCCATGGGTCGGGTAGACCTCGGCGTCGTCGGGCAGCTCAGCGGCGAGCTTGTGGGCGGAGGCGTGCTGGTGGCGCACGAGCTCGCCTGTGTGCTCCTCACCGAGCAGGTCCGGTCTGCCGGTGGCGCCGTAAAGCAGGGAGCCACCGGTGAACACGGCGTACGGCTCCTCCCCGTCAGGCCCATCGAGAGAGAGGGCGTAGGAGAGGTGGGTGAAGGTGTGGCCGGGAGTGGCGATCGCCCGGACCCGCATCCGCGAGCCCACCTCGACGGCTTGACCATCGGTGATCGAGGTGCGGTCGAAGGAGACCTCGTCCTCGCCATTGACCAGATACGCCGCGCCGGTGGCCCGTGCGAGCGCCAGGCCGCCGGTGACGTAGTCGTTGTGGATGTGGGTCTCGAAGACGTGGGTCAGCCGGACCTCGTCGGCCTCCAGCACTTCCAGCACCCGGTCGATGTCGCGCTGCGGGTCGATGACGAGGGCGATCTCGCCGTCGTGCACGACGTAGGTGCGGTCGCCCAGGGAGGGGGTCTCCAGAGTGCGTACGGTCACGCCTGTGACCGGGCGCTGCTGCGCTTCCCCCGTCGCCGAAGCAGGGGCGACGGACTCGTTGTTCCCGGATGCAGTGTTCGTGATGTTCGAGGGCTCGTTCATGGTTCGCCTCACTTCTGGGTCGATCGCCCGGAGCGGATCCAGGCGCTGGTTCCGCCGGCGACGTTCGTCGCGTCGTAGCCGGCTGCGGTCAGAACCTCGGTCATCGCGCGGCTGCGGTTGCCCGAGGCGCACACCAAGTGCACTGGACGTTTGCGGTCGATCTCACCGAGCCGGGTCGTCAGCTGACTCATTGGGATGTTGACCGCGCCGGGGACGTGGCCACGGCGGTACTCGGCGGGCTCTCGCACGTCGATCAGGGTCGCGCCCTGCTCGAGGGCCGAGGCAAGGTGCTCGACGGTGGTCTCACGCATGAAAGGGAACTCCTTGGGCGAATCGGCTCGTGGCTGCCACTTCAATCTAACCCCCCGGGGGGTTACGATTCGAGCGTAACAGAACCCCCATGGGGGATGTACAGTTGATGGTGCAGACCACTCACCCATGCAGTGATCGGTACCCGGGAGGGAACGGCCCATGACGAAGTACACGCTCCAGATCACGGTGAACCACCCCTACGAGGAGGCGGTCGAGGCGGTGCGCGGCGAGCTTGCCGCCGCCGGGTTCGGCATCCTCACCGAGATTGACCTCAAGGCAACGCTGAAGGCCAAGCTCGACGTCGATGTCGCCCCGCAGGTCATCCTGGGCGCGTGTCGCCCCCAGCTGGCCCACCAGGCACTTCAAGCCGAACCGTCCATCGCCGCCCTGCTGCCCTGCAACGTGGTCGTGCGTGCCCTCGACGACACAACCACGGTCGTCGAGGCCTTCGACCCCGACGCGATGATGTCTATCGCCGGCCAGGCCGGCGACACACTCCGCACTGTCGCGACCGACGCACGGCAGCGCCTGACTGCGGCCCTGGCCGCCCTGGAGAACAACTGATGGACCTCGAACCCACCGAGATCAAAGCGATCATCACCCGAATGAAGCGCGCGAACGGACACCTCGCCAGCGTCATCCGGATGATGGAGGAAGGCTCCGACTGCGAGTCGGTGCTGACCCAGTTGGCCGCTGTCAACAAGGCCCTCTCCCGCGCCGGCTACGCCATCGTTGCCACCGGACTGCAGCAGTGCCTCGAACAGAGCGAGGAAGGGCTGGAGGACGTGGACGTCAAGAAGATGGAGAAGCTGTTCCTCGCCCTCGCCTGAGCAAGGCCGACGACCAACGTCGAGACCAGATGCCGGCCTCCGGCTCGAGCCACCAACAGCCGGTTCGATGACCTCCTCAACGACGGACGATGACTCAGCCGTTTGCACCGTCTCGACCATTTGAGGTCATCGGACTCGTTCGAGACCGACAGTCCGGCCGCGCTGGCCACTCGGGCCACGCGGTTTGTATCGATAAGCAGCCGTGCTGCGTCTACCGATACAAACCCACCACCATTGGAGGACTGATGAAACTCAACATGGGACGCGCAGACCGCTCCATCCGCCTGTTCGTCATCGCGCCGGTACTCGTTGTCGCGGGGATCATCCTTGGCCCGCTCGGTGCACTGTCACTCATCTTCTACGCGCTCGCGGCGGTCATGGCCGCAACCTCCGCGGTCGGCACCTGTCCGCTGTATCTGCCGTTCGGGATCCGCACCCTCGGCCGCGCAGGACGCTCGCCCTCGGCCCCCACCGCGGCGGGTGAATCTCGCCGTTGAGTTCAGACCTCCTCGACCAGCTGGTTGCGGAACTCCCGCGGCTTGGGGCCTACGCCTGGTCGGTCACCGGTGACCGTCACAGAGCCGAGGACCTGGCGCAGGAGACACTCGCCCGTGCTCTTGAACGTCGCGAGACCTACCGGCACGAAGCGCCTCTGGGAGCGTGGCTGCGCGGCATCCTCCACAACCTCGCCATCGATCAGGGGCGCCGCCAGCGGGAAACGCCCCGCGAGGACGTCGCAGCCTTGGCCGATGCGGCCTGGCGCGACGACAGCTGGACCGTGGACGCCGCGGTTGTGATCGAGCGCGCAGAGTCAGCCGACGAGCTGCGCGACGCATTGTTGGCCCTCCCCTTCATCTACCGGTCCGCGGTCGTGCTCCACGACATGGAAGGCCTCACCGTGCCCGTGATCGCCTCGATCCAGTCCATCTCCCTGGCTGCCGCCAAGCAACGTCTGCGTCGCGGACGGATGATGCTGGTCACCGCCTTGGCAGAGCTGAAGTCTCGCCCCCTGGATCAACTGCCGTTGCGCTGTTGGGACGCTCGCTCCCAAGTCAGCGCCTACATCGACAACGAACTCTCGGCCGCGAAACGCCCACGGCTAGAAGCGCACCTCGCCAGCTGCCCGACCTGCCCTCCGATCTACGCCAGCTTGGTCGGTGTCACCGCTGCCCTAGGCGCGCTCGCCGACGAGGCCGCACTAGGTTCGAACCAGGTCCAACGGGTCCGTGAAGCGCTGCAGCGGCAACGCAAGGATCGGGCCGACGCATGATCTGCCCCTGGGGTCTGGTTCGCGGACCCCTTGCAGAGGGAATACGGATGTACGTACATTTGCATCGACGGTACGTGGACCTTCCACCTAAGGCAGGGCCCACCATCACGAAGCTCCTGTGCAGGAGGCGACATGCGGGGAAATGGCGGCCAGCGGTCCACCGGCCCTGCCCGGGCTGTTGACCGCCAAAGCCCGATGCCGCTATGGGCTCAGGTCAAGGACGATGTCGAGCGACGCCTACGTCGAGGTGAGTTCAACGAGTCGTTCCCGGGTGAGATGGTGCTGGTCCAGGAGTACGCGGTCAGCCGACACACGGTGCGCGAGGCGCTTCGTCGGCTGCGTGAGAGCGGCCTTGTCGATGCCGCCCGTGGCCGAACACCGAAGGTCGCAAACACTGAGATCACTCAGCCCCAAGGCACCTTGTACAGCCTGTTCGCCTCCGTCGAAGCGTCAGGACGTCGCCAGCACAGCATCGTGCGCACACTCGACGCGCGCGCTGACGCGACCGTGGCCACCAGGCTCGGAGTCGAGGAATCAACGCCTCTGATCTACCTGGAACGGATTCGCCTTATCGATGAGGAACCGCTCGCGATGGACCGCGTGTGGCTGCCCGCTCGGCTGGCTGCGCCGCTGCTCGAAGCAGACCTCACCCAAACCTCCCTTTACGAGGCGCTCGACCGTCGGTGCAATCTTCGGCTGACCGGTGGCCGAGAAGAGGTCCGCGCTGTGGTGCCGACCTCGGCAGAGCGAGTCCTGCTCGGGATCCCCGATAACACCGCGGCACTCTCGATCGACCGGACCGGCGAACTGCGAGGGCAGCCCATCGAGTGGCGTCGGACCATCGTGCGAGGCGACCGCTTCAGCCTGGTCACCGACTTCACCCGCCCTGACCAAGTCTCGGTCACGGTTTCTGACCGCCGCCATTCCATGACCTCCTAATGCACGCCGACCTAATGCACGCCGACGAGATCAACACCAGCAAGCAGACGATCGACGGCATATACCTGCCATGCGCCTTCGACCGGTGAGGAGCTGAACATGACCACTACCACCCCTCGCACCAGCCAGGCGTTGAAACCCAAAACTCCGCGCACGCCGTTGGGCCGCCAACTGGTCCGCATACTCACGACCACGGATCACAAGCTGATCGGCAAGATGTACCTGGTCACGTCGTTCGTCTGGTTCCTCGGCGGCGGCGTGATGGCGCTGCTGATGCGTTCGGAGCTGGCGTTCCCGGGTCAGCAGGTCGTCAACGACGAGCTGTTCAACCAGCTGTTCACGATGCACGGCACGATCATGCTGCTGCTCTTCGCTACACCGCTGTTTATCGGCTTCGCCAACGTGATCATGCCGCTGCAGATCGGCGCGCCCGACGTCGCCTTCCCGCGGCTCAACATGTTCAGCTACTGGCTCTACCTCTTCGGTGGCCTGATCGCGGCCAGCGGCTTCCTCACCCCGACCGGCGCGGCCGACTTCGGCTGGTTCGCCTACACACCGCTCTCCAGCGCGCAATACTCGCCGGGCGTCGGTGGCGACCTGTGGATCATGGGCCTCTACATGAGCGGTCTGGGCACCATCCTCGGCTCGGTCAACTTCATCACCACGATCATCGCCATGCGCGCGCCGGGCATGACCATGTTCCGGATGCCGATCTTCACCTGGAACGTGTTGGTCACCGCACTGCTCGTGCTGATCGCGTTCCCGATCCTTGCCGCGGCGCTGCTGATGCTCGAGTCCGACCGACAGTTCGGCACCCACGTCTTCGACACCGCCCATGGCGGACCGATCCTGTGGCAACACCTGTTCTGGTTCTTCGGTCACCCCGAGGTCTACATCATCGCGCTGCCGTTCTTCGGGATCATCTCCGAGATCCTCCCGGTCTTCAGCCGCAAGCCGATCTTCGGCTACGTCGGTCTGGTGGCCGCGACCCTCGGCATCGGAGTCCTCTCGGTGGCGGTGTGGGCGCACCACATGTTCGTGACCGGTGCGGTCAACCTTCCGTTCTTCTCCGGGATGAGCTTCCTGATCGCGGTGCCGACAGGCGTGAAGTTCTTCAACTGGATCGGCACGATGTGGGGCGGGTCGGTCAGCTTCGACACCCCGATGCTGTGGTCGATCGGCTTCCTGACGACCTTCCTCTTCGGTGGTCTGACCGGCATCATCCTGGCGAGCCCGCCGCTCGACTTCCAGGTCTCCGACTCCTACTTCGTGGTCGCCCACTTCCATTACACGGTCTTCGGGACCGTCGTGTTCGCAATGTTCGCCGGGTTCTACTTCTGGTGGCCGAAGATGACCGGCCGGATGCTCGACGAGCGCCTCGGCAAGGTCCACTTCTGGCTGCTGTTCGTCGGCTTCCACACCACCTTCCTGGTCCAGCACTGGCTCGGCGTCGACGGCATGCAGCGACGCATCGCCGACTACCTGCCCAGCGACGGATTCACCTTCCTGAACCAGGTCTCAACCATGGGCGCGTTCCTGCTGAGCCTGTCGATGCTGCCCTTCTTCTACAACCTCTACATCTCCCGCAAGGCACCGCTGGTGACCGTGGACGACCCCTGGGGCTGGGGCCGCTCGCTGGAGTGGGCAACAGCCTGCCCCGCGCCGCGCCACAACTTCACCTCCATCCCGAAGATCCGCTCGGAGTCCCCGGCCTTCGACCTCCACCACCCCGAGATCGCCGCGCTGGAGACGAAGCAGCCCGCCCAGGCCGCACACGACGGCGAGCGCCGGTGAGGAAGAGCAGCAAGAAGGTGGGCTGACCGATCCGCCCACCTTCGTATCCTCCCGGAATTCCCACAAGTCGCGCTGCTGATCGTCCCGCTGTCGTTGCTGCGAATATGCCCCGACTGAGGCTGAAGGCCAACGTTCGGCCGATCGCCCATCTTCAGGACTGGCACCCGTTGACAGCGACCAAGCTGCCTACGCAGAACGGAACACGCCGAAGCGAGGCCTGACCTTCAGCAATCGCCATCGTGCCCGTGCGGCCGCCGCGTTCTCCTGAAGGCGATCCAGCCTGCTGCGGCGGCCACAATGGTCAAGACCAGCCAGGCTGGGATGTGCTCGGTCCACTCAGAGATCTTCTGCTGGGCGATGAACTCCAGGTCGGTTAGGTCGCCGAAGCCGAGTGCCCCAGTCAGCCCGGCTGTCCCGTCGTAGCGGAGGAACAGCGCACCTATCGCCACGAACAGCAACCCCGACGCCAGGTTAGTGGTGTGGACGGTGAAGATCCCCCAGTGCCACGACCGGCCGCGCAGCCACTTCTTGTGACCGAGGTCAAACCGATCCCACAGCAAGGCGAGCACGAATACCGGCATCGCCATGCCTAAGGCGTAGACGGCCAGCAGGACCCCGCCGTGCCAGGGCGAACCCTGCGTAGCGGCGACGGTGAGAATGGCGCCCAGGACAGGGCCGGAGCAGAATCCGGCCAGTCCATAGACAGCCCCGAGCAGGGCCGTCGAGACCCATCCGGTGCCGCCGCGTCGAGCCACGGCGTTGTTGAGCCGTTGCGCGAACGGGAGTGTGAACCCGCGGCCGAGGAGCTGCATGACTCCGAACCCGATGATCAGCCAGCCCGCGACGCTGATCAGCGTCGCGCGGTGTCCATAAAAGAAGGTACTGGCAGCGCCGGCGCCGGTGCCAAGCGGGACCAAGGTGGCACACAGGCCGAGGTAGAAGACGGAGGTGCGTCCCAGCAACGCCCGCGTCGTGCCGAACGCATAGGCGAAAAAGGACGGCACCAGAAGTGCGCTGCACGGCGAGAGCAGTGCGAGGACGCCGGCTGCCAGTGCCGCGATCAGGCTCACTTCTGTCATGAGCCGTCTGCGTCCGTCTCCTCCGCGGCCTTCTCGATAGCCTGCTCGAAGACTTCGGTGGGCTGGGCGCCGATGACCGGCACGCCGTTGATGATGAAGGCAGGCGTCCCGGTCACCCCGATCGCCTGGCCTTCGGCGAGGTCCTGCTTGATCGCATCCTTTGTGCCGCGAGCGACCATGTCCTTGCGGAATTCGTTGGTGTCCAGGTCGAGGTCGTCGGCAATCGAGACCAGGTAGTCCTCTGTCAGCTTTCCGCTGTTAGGCGGCAGCTGGTTGTCGTACATGAGCTTGCTGAACTCCCAAAACTTGCCCTGGGCAGCCGCCGCGCGGCCAGCCTGGGCAGCCGTAGTCGACTCAGGCCCGAGGTAGGGGAAATCTCGCCACTCGATGCGCAGCACCCCGGAGTCGACGTACTTCTCGACGAGGATCGGCTCCGTGTCTCGGGCGTACTTGCCGCAGAACGGGCACTGGAACTCGGAGTAGGAGATCATCACGACCGGTGCATCCACATCGCCGAGCGCCATCGGGTCGCCCTCCTCGCCCCTGACCAGCTGCGCCCAAGCGTCGTCGAGAGCATGGCCCTCGGCCTGGGCGCCCGCCGCACCTGTCCCGCTCTCCGCCGCTGTTGGCCCGTCGCTCCCCTCGCCTCGGGAGGTGACGAGAGTAAGGACCACCGCAACAAGGGCTACCGCGGCGACTACTAGCGGGACGATGGGGCTCTTGCGGGTCGCGGACGCATCAGGCATGAGAACTACCTCCAGAGACAGGGGTCTCGGTGTCAATAGACGGGGCGTGGTCGTTGGACGGGGCGTGGTCGGTGTTGAGGGTGTTGGTGGTGACCGGGCAGGACAGCTCTCCTTTGAGCCGCACATGCAAGGCCCACAGCAGGAGCACCACGGCGAGCAACTGCAGGAACGGTTGGACGGGCTCGAACCAGGTGAGGGCTCCCGCGCTCCCGAGCAGCAACAGCACCAGCTTGTTGCAGACCGGGCAGCCGACGGCGAAGTACGTCAGCAGTCCGCCGACCCAGCCCCGGCGACGTCCCTGATCCTCGATGGCGCTAGGAGCGTCAACATAGGTTGCAACGAGCAGTCCCCCGAGAAGCGAGGAAGTCGCGAGCGCCGGCCAGGACCACCAGGTCGGCGCGATCTCCCTGCCGAACAGCGGGTTGGGGACCAAGTCAGTTGGAATCGCCACGAGAACCGTGAAGACCAGCGCGGCGCCGGCAGCAACTAGCCACCTGCGTCGCGACCAGTTCAGAGGCCCACGCCACGCGCGACGCCATCCGCCGACCTGACCGAGCTCCGTCCCGCCTCGAGCGCGGTTCACACTGACACCTCGCCGTTCTCAACCTCACGGTTCTCGACCAAGCCGGTCTCGACCGGGTGCCCGTGAGTGCGCCACTCCAGCATGCCGTCCTCGAGCCGACGTGCGGCAACTCCGCTGGCGGCGAGAAGGCGCACCGCGTCATGGGCCATCACGCAGAAGCTGCCTCGGCAGTACGTCACGACCTGCTGTGCCTTCCGAAGTAGCTTGGCATCGTCGGGCAGGGCAGACAGCGGCACACTGACGGCGCCAGGGATGTGCCCGGCCCGGTACTCCTCGCAGGGCCGGACATCGAGAAGCGTGACCTGCTCGTTGCGCATCAACTCCACCAGTTCTTCTCGTGAGAGCGTCCCGACCTCACTGTCGCCGGGAAGGCCCAGATAGGCGGCACGTGCTCGGTCGACGTCGGCTGAGCGGTGAAGAGCCACCGTACGAAGCCGGTCATACACATCCGCCACGTCATCTCCAGCCAGCCGGTAGTACACCTTGGTTCCCTCGCGCCGGGTCGCGACCAGATTGGCCAGCTTGAGCACTTGCAGGTGTGCCGAGACACTGGTCAGCCCCATGTCCGCAGTCCGGGCCAAGGACTCCACCGTTCGCTCGCCCTGCGCGAGCAGATCCATCAGCTCCAGTCGCCGCGGGCTCCCCAGAGCTTTGCCCACCACGGCCAGCCCATCGAAAAGCGCCCGGCGCCGCTCAATCGCTGCCACGCTCGCGGGTGAAGGTGGCCGCTCGGCGGCGGTCACCGGGACGCCTCATGGGCTGTAGACGTGCGGGGAAGCCTGCGCCCACACCAGAAAGCCGTCTCGTCTCGGGCCACATCCCCGCAGACCAGATCTCCGCCGAAGTCTTCGACCACGCCGTTCGACACAGCCGCGAAGCCCGGCCGCAGCTCAGGGGCGGACATAGGCCCAGCCCTCGCGCTGGCGCACCACCAGATGCGCAATCCCCGACTCCACCACACTGACGCCCGACAGCAGCCGATCGCGAGCAACTCCGTGACGCTGCATGGTGTTGCCGCATGCGTCCACGCGCACCCCTCGAGAGATCAAACCTAGAACTTCTTCCGAGACCGGAGAGCCGGTAGTCACCGCGGACAACCCGGCAGCGTGGGCGACCAGCTCGATCGAACACCTGGGTTCGAGTGCTGCCAGAAGGTTCTCGATGTTTCGCACCACCATCGTCATCTTGTCCCTTTCGCCCTCGGCGAGCTGGACGACAACCCCATCCGCAACCTCATGCCCTGCGCGCACAGTCCCTCCTCCAACGACCTTTATCCATGGATTTTTGGAGAATGTACAGGTGTCGAGAGACGAACCCAAGTCACCCGAGCGCACCGAGCGTGATCCTGGGTCTCTTGTCGGATCGATGTGGTGCCACAGGCCGGCCCGGCGCGAAGGTCGCCGCTCGGCCCGCTGACGGAGATCACGGACATCACGCGTAGGTGCGTATCTCGAGGCCTTTGAGGGGGTACTGGGGCGGCTCGAAAGGAACCCTAGGAGGGGATGTCCCGTGTCCACCGATGCCCAGTCTGCCAACGCGATGACCGAGCCGCGAAGCCTGATGACACCGGGAATCGTCCTCGGCGTTGGGGCTGGCGGGTTCGTTGACGGGATCCTGTTGCACCAGTTGCTGCAGTGGCATCACATGTTGACCTCCACGAACACCGACAACGTCGGTATCCGCTACTACCCAGAAACCACCGTGCACGGCCTGCAGATGAACACCGTGTGGGACGGTCTCTTCCACACCTTCACCTGGGTCATGGTCCTGCTCGGGATCGCCCTGCTCTACTCCCGTGTCCAGCACTCCCGAGGCAGGGTGTGGGTCGCCCGAGCCCTGTGGGGCTGGATCCTTGTCGGATGGGGCGTATTCAACCTGGTCGAAGGAATCATCGACCATCACATACTTGGAATCCACCACGTGCGCAGCGGAGACAACCAGATGGCGTGGGACCTGGCCTTCCTCGCTCTCGGGGTGCTCCTGGTGATCGCAGGATGGCTGCTGCAACGCGGCGCCAGCTACACCGACGCCACGAAGTCGCCGAACCGCCCCACCACCACCCGCTCCTGAGGTCGCCGTGAGTTCCATCATCACCGCGATGCCCCGCGCCCAGGCAGACGTACTCGCCCACGGGCCAGAGGGGCACAACACCGGGATATGGACCGACACCGTAGGCGTTCTGAGCGTCTGGTTTCCGCTGTTGCTGGTCGCTTCCTTGGCCATCGGCTACCTATGGTTGAGTCTGCGTGAACGAGGTCGCCGTGGCTGGCCCATGCACCGGATAGCGCTCTACCTATTCGGCTCGGCCCTCATCATATTTGCTTTGAGCCCTGGAATCGACGGCTACGCCGACCGTGACTTCGGCGGCCACATGGCCCAGCACCTGCTGCTGGCCATGATCGCTCCCTTGGCCCTTGTGCTGGCAGCACCCATCACGCTGTTACTGCGCCAACTCCCCCACCGCCAAGCACGACGACTAGGCCGGCTGCTGCACACGCGCTTCATCCGCGCGCTCTCCCACCCCTTCTTGGCACTGGTGCTGACCAGTGGCGGCCTGATCGCCCTCTACTTCACCCCGCTGTACGCACTGAGCACTGAGCACGACGCCGTCCACATCGCCGTCCACGCCCACCTCCTCGCCTCAGGACTGCTGTTCGCCTGGGCGATCGCAGGCCCCGACCCCTCCCCGGGCCGTGCCTCGGTACGCCTGAGACTGGTGGTCCTCGCCGTTTCTATCGCGATCCACTCAACAGTGGCCCAACTGATCTTCGCCGGCCTCCTTGTCCAGGTCAGGGAGCCCATCGCCGAGATGCAGGCTGCGGGGAACCTGATGTACTTCGGAGGCGACATCGCGGAGCTGCTGCTCGCCGTGGCCCTTCTCCTCACCTGGAAGACAGCACCATCCTCAACGCGCTCAGGTCATCGGTCGTCGCGAGCGCGCCACGAGCGCCTGGCTCGAACTGCCACTCCTGAAGGGGCATGAGCACAGCTGTGTTGACGGACCTGCTGCCATTGGCCACGACCCTGGAACCTGAGGGTCTCCTTCCCGCGCGCCAGCAGATGGCGCTCTCGCTGGGATGGCACATCGTCCTAGCTTGTTTCGGGGTCGCGTTCCCAGCGATGATCTTCGTCGCGCACTGGCGCGGGATCGCGCGCGGGGACGCGGTAGCTCTCGGCCTCGCCCAGCGCTGGGCGAAAGTGTCGGCGGTGCTCTTCGCGATCGGCGCGGTCTCCGGCACGGTGCTGAGCTTCGAGATGGGTTTGTTGTGGCCGGGGCTGATGGGTGAATTCGGCGATGTGCTCGGGTTGCCGTTCGCGCTCGAGGGCCTTTCGTTCTTCGTCGAGGCGATCTTCCTCGGGATCTACCTCTATGGTTGGGGCAGGATGCCGCCACGTCAACACCTGCTGATGGTGATACCGATGGCGATCGCCGGTGTGGTCGGCACATTCTGCGTGATCTCGGTCAATGCCTGGATGAACGCACCTAGTGGTTTTCGCATCATCGATGGAGAGGTCACAGACATCGACCCGTGGGCAGCGATGTTCAACGGCATCGTCGTCCTCCAGTTCGCCCAAGGACTACCCCAAGCTTCGCCAATCGCGTCGCCGCAGCGGCTCCAAAGGTGATGCCACCGCAACCTCACCACTCGATGGTCACTCCCGTTGTTCCCCGAGGCGCCGGACTGTCCGTTACGTTGCCCACGAACACACGCTCGACAGCGGACGCTGTCGCGCGGCTCCTTACCCGGTTGCAAAGGCCGAACCCGGTGGGAGTGCCGCAAGTCTTGGCCTATCCCGGTAGATCCCCGTCTGCCGGGGCAGACCTCTTTCATTCCCGCTCCTCTGGGCCACTCGCGGGCCTCCGTCGTCCCTGGGGTGTGTGACCATGACGATCCACAAGCTGGCCGCGGGCTCGGGGTATGAGTACCTGACCCGGCAGGTGGCGGCTGGCGACTCCACCGAGCTCGGCAGCACCGCGTTGGCTGACTACTACGAAGCCGAGGGCGAGGCACCTGGCCAGTGGGTCGGGGCAGGGCTCGCCGCGTTCGCCGGAGACGGGATCGGCTCGGGCGATGTGGTGACGGCCGGGCAGATGGGGCACCTGTTCGGTGCCGGGGAGCATCCGGTCGCTGGGCGGCCGTTGGGTCGGCGGACACGGTCGGATGGAGTGGCTGGGTTCGACCTGACCTTCAGTCCGGTGAAGTCGGTTTCGGCGCTGTGGGCGGTCGCGCCACCCGAGATTGCGCGGGCGATCGAGCAGGCCCACGATGCCGCTGTCCACGACGCGTTGGCCTATGTCGAGCACGACGTGCTGTTCACCCGGGAAGGGACCGATGGGGTCCGGCAGGTCGAGACCCGGGGTCTGATCGCGGCGGCGTTCCGTCACCGGGACTCGCGTGCCGGCGACCCGGACCTCCACACTCATGTGGCTGTCGCGAACAAGGTGCAGGCGAAACACTCGGGTCGATGGCTGACGGTCTACGGGCGTGTGTTGTTTCAGCACACGGTGGCGATCTCGGAGACGTACAACACCGCGCTCGAGTATCGGCTCGGTGAAGCGCTCGGTGTCACGTTCACTGAGCGTGCGAATCCTCGAGAGCGGCGCCCGGTCCGCGAGGCCGTGGGTGTCTCCGCCCGTCTGTGTCGCTTGTGGTCGCGGCGAGCCAGGGACATCGACCGCCGCGAGAACGACCTGGTGACCGCGTTCGTCGTCGAGCACGGTCGGCCGCCGACCGAGCCGGAACGGCTCCGGCTGGTGCAGCAGGCCAATCTCGAGACGCGTGCCCCCAAGCACGAACCGCGCGCCGAGGCCGATCAGCGACGACTTTGGCGCCGCCAGGCATCGGAGTTCCTGGGGAGCGAGTCGACCCTCGATGCGATGATCCGTACGGCGCTGGACGTGTCTCGGTCGGATCGCGGTCCGCGCTCTGGCGGACCCATGGAAGCGCATCTGATCCGGGCAATGGCGGTCGCCGTGATCACCGAGCTCGAAACCCGTCGAGCGACCTGGCAGAGCTGGCACCTACGGGCCGAGGCCGAACGCCAAGTACGAATGGCGGGATCTGGCAGGGTCGCCGCCGACGACTTACCCGCCCTGGTTGATGATGTTGTGGTCGCGGCCGTGGGGATGTCGGTGCCTCTCACACCCGATGATGATCCCGTCCTTCTGAGGGCCGATCTTCGCGAGCCGGGTGGCCTGCGGCGCTCAGACGGAACCAGTGTCTACCGGCACACCGGTGCTGATCACTACACCAGTCAGCGGATCCTTCAAGCCGAACAGCTGCTGGTCGACGCGGCCGGGTTGGGTAGCGACTTCGCGTTCTCTCCGGAGGAGATCGACATCGTCCTGGCGGCCAGCACGGTCGCCGGGGTGCGGCTCAATGACGGGCAACGTGCGCTGGTGCATGCGCTGGCCGGCGGCCACCGGGTCCGGCTCGCCCTAGCGCCTGCGGGGTCGGGGAAGACCACCGCGGTCGAGGTCTTGGCTGCGGTGTGGACGGCCAACGGCTATGACGCGATCGGGCTGGCCCCGTCCGCGGCCGCCGCGAAGGTACTCCAGGACGCCACTGGCCTGCCGTGCGAGACCCTCGCCAAGATCGACGACGAGATCCTCACCCACAACCACGCCGGTCGAGACCATCGCAACGGACTGAGCACCCGCATCGGGCCCGAGACCCTGGTCGTGATCGACGAGGCAGGGATGGCCGACACCCTGACCCTCGACCGCGTGGTCACCTTCTGCCTCTCACGCGGTGCCATGATCCGGCTCTTGGGCGATGACCAGCAACTCTCAGCGGTCGGTGCCGGTGGTGTGCTGCGGGATATCGCCCACCGGCACGGTGCCGACCGGCTCGAGGAGGTCGTACGCTTCATCGATCCCGGCGAGGCCGCAGCCTCCCTCGACCTTCGCGACGGCGACCGGGCCGCGATCGGGTTCTACCTCGACCACGACCGCGTCCACACCGGCGACGAGGACACGACGATGGCCGAGGTCCTCGCCGCCTGGCAACACGACCGAGAGCATGGCCTGGACGCACTCATGCTGGCGCCCACACGAGACATGGTCGCCACCCTCAACCAACTGGCACGCACCCAGCGTCTCGGCGGCGTCGACCCGCGGACCCAGGTCGAGCTGGCCGATGGCAACCAGGCATCCGTCGGCGACACGATCATCACCCGCCACAACCAGCGGCGTCTCGCGGTTTCTGGCACCGACTGGGTCAAGAACGGTGACCGCTGGACCATCACCCGCGTCCGCCGTGGCACATTGACCGTCCGCCACGCCACCACCGGCCTGACCGCGGTGCTGCCCGCTGACTATGTGGCCGACCATGTCGAGCTCGGCTACGCCTCGACCGTCCACACCGCCCAAGGCCTCACCACCGACGTCGTCCACGGGATCGTCGATGGCCGCGAGGACCGGCAGATGCTGTACACGATGCTGACCCGCGGCCGGCTTGAGAACCATGTCCATGTGGTGCTCGAACCGGTCGATCCGGTCGATGCCGATCGGGAGCAGTGCACGCTGCCAGGGATAGAGGAGCAGCTGACCGCGATCCAGGTCCTCGACGAGGTGGTGGCTCGTGACGGGGCTGCGGTCTCGGCCACCACCACGCTCCGCCGCGGTCGCAGCTGGTCCACCCAGCTCCACGACGCCTCCGTACGTTATGGCGACGCGGTCACCACCGGAGCACAACGGGTGCTCGGAAGCGGTTGGGAGGAAGCCATCGAGGCGGCGGGCGTGGGCCCGCTCCCCTGGCTCCCGTCAGTTCCCGCTGGCCTCGCGCGCGACGAGTCGTGGGGTCCCTACCTCGCCGCGCGCGCCCGGCACGTCGAGGTGACCGCAGACGGCTTCCTCAACCACGCACATGGCGCCGACGCACCGACTGCGATGAAGAACGGGAAGCGTCCCGCCTGGATCGCCCGGTATGCCGATGTCCTCGGCGACCTCCACGACACCGTGGCGCTGTGGCGGGCTGCCCACGACGTGCCGGAGGACGATCCGCGCCCGACCGGGCCAGCCGTCAACGACCCGATCGCCGCTCGTTTCCAACGCCACCTGTTACGGCAGCTCACCGTTCGCCACAGCGACTCGGTCCGCCGCTGGCACGAACTGATCATCCACCGGACAGGAACCCCAGCCCAGGACGACCACACCAGAGGCGAGGCCATCGAACTCGCCCGCATGCTCGACACACTCCATCGCCGCGGCCACGACGCCAGCGGACTGCTCGACCGTGCCCTCGCCAGCCGTGCTCTGCCCGAGAGCCATGCCATCGCCGCCCTGACCTACCGCATCCGCAAACTCACCCCACACGACCCGCTTCAGTCACGACGCGAGTCAGCCGGGCACGCTAGCCCCTCGGCATTCGGCCTGTGACCCACCCCGTCACGTTCGGACCCTATCTCGCTCCAAGAGAGCCTCGTCTTCTGGGAAGTCTGCCGATTCCCCACAGGTCCCTCGCCACGGTGAAGGTCTTGACGACGCTGTCTCGGCAGCAGCATCCGCTGCGTGCGGTGCAGAAGTCCTGCGTTCGCGGCCTCGCAGTCGGATCGCGCCCGGAGCCGGTCTACCCGCGGTTCTGCTCGATGGTCCCCGAATCATCGCCCTAGGCTCAGGGCACGTGACAGCACGACTCAATGACACCCAGTTGGCGGTGCTCAACTGGCTTGCGAGGGATCCCGGTGCCGGCGAAGCGACGAACCCGCAGCGGCTGACCGCACGCGCTCTGGAGAGGCGAAGGCTCGTCAAGATCAGGGGCCGTGGACCCCGATGGCATGCAACGCTCACAACCGCCGGCCTCCATTACCTCGAGCATGGGGCATACCCGCCCGGCCACTTCTGGTCGCAACCCGATCCGGTGTCCAAGGCGCCTGCAACAACACCGGCACGCGAGCGGCCTGGGAAGAAGAAGGAGGCCAAACCCGAGGTCGACCTCACCATCGACTCGCCAGCCGGTAAGCGACGCCGAGGAGGCCGGCCAGCAGGAGACGCGCTGTTTTCTGGCGACGTGAGCGATCCGTACGATGAGAAGATCCTCATCACTGTCAAGGAGGCCGCGTGGATGCTCAGTCTCCCTGAGCATGCGATCCGTCAGGCAGTCTCGCTCGGTGATCTTGACCGCGTCTTCATCGGCGAGGGCGCGAGGAACTATCGGATCGTGTACGGATCGCTGCTCGCCTGGGTGAACTCGATGCCGCGAGAGTCCAGGAAAGGCTGGTGGTGAAGATGCGGCCCGAGCACTGGGAGCCGCCCGACCCGCCCAAACTGCTCGTATCGGCCCGACGGGTTGCAGAGGAGTTGGACGTCCCCATCTGGAAGGCCAACGAGATCTGCTGGTGCCTCGACCGGCGCTTCTACGCCCCAGGCCAGACCCACTACCGGGTCACCCGAGCATCACTCGACGCCTTCAAGGCACTCCTGGCTGACGGCATGACGACCCTCGGCGCACGGTCGGTCATGTGGCACTTCAAGCAACGGGGAAGCTTGCCGCCACCAGATCTCGGCAAAGAAGAGCGAGACTGGATCTACTGGCACTCCCGACAACGCCGGCCGAACCGCCGCTGGTGAGAATCGAACCGCTGCCAGGCGCCAAACCTCATGCAGACTCCACAGGATCGTGTCATCACGACCTGCCGGGTCAGGCTGCACCGATCTCCCGGCCCTTCTGCTCTGAACACCCACGCTCCCAGCTGGTGTCGTCGGTCCACACCGCGGCATAGATCTTCAGCCGGTCCAACGAACGCGCAGCGCGTCGCCGCAGCGTACGGGCCGCCTGTGGGTGGTCGCGGGCTACCAGCTCGACGGCCGCAGGTGTGGTCAAGCCGAGTCGTCCGCGACGTGGCGGTGCGCTAACGGTCTCGGCGGCGGCGGCGAGCTCGTGGAGTAGGCGCACATCCTCCTCCTCGACAGCGTGGTCGCGGATTGCCTGGTCGAGGAACTCACACAACTCCACCTCCGGCGCGACCTCCCCCTCCAGGTCTGCGCGATCGTTGGCGAAGCTCGCGAGCATGGCAAGCTCGTCAGTGAGCAGCACATGCTTCCAGTGGCGGTCGGCACGGCTGCCGACACCGAGGGAGGCTGTGACCTCGCGTCGGGTCGCGTTCAGGAGTGCCCGGGCCAGCCACGGCGTTCGTAACCGATGCGCCTGACAGGCCTGCACCCACAGCTCGGAGGCGACCAGTGCATCGATGTCGAGCGACAGGTCGCTCAGCCCTTCTGCGACCCTGCACGCTCCAGGGATCAGGAGCCACACCAGGGCTGCGACTGCTGACCGGTCGCTGGCGGTGAGAGTCGCCAGAGTCCGTAACACCGCCGTCTTGTCCGCGACATCGGCCTTGCGGGTCCATTCTCTGAGGTCCGCGAGGTCATCGACCACGGCCAGGCGCGGGTCGACGGCGCACCATCGTTCCCATCCTTCTCGCGCTTCGGCGAGCAGCGGTGACGCTGGATCGTCGAGTCCAAACTGGTCTGCAACGCTCATCGAGTCCCCCATTCCTGGTTGTCACCAGGTAGGTGCACCGCACAAAGACGCCTCTTGAGCGTGCCAGATCCGAAGAGTTATGTTTTGGTATGGCCATCGGCCACGAGGGCTCGCTGTTGAAGGCCGCTCGCGTTGCTCGCGGGCTGACCCAAGAGACGCTCGCGCGCCGAAGCGGAACGTCACAGCCATCGCTGTCGGCCTACGAACGTGGCACGAAGTCGCCCACCCTGGCGGTCCTGGAGCGGATCTTGCGCTGCCTCGACTTCGAGCTCGCTCTAAACGAGCGGATCATCTTCCACCAGATCGAGGTCGCTGGGCCCGGGCGATCCACGGCCCTGGTGCCGAACCGGCTGTGGCGGTTGTCGCCCGAGCGGTGCTTCGCGCCGCTATGGGTATGGCACGGTCGCGATCACAAGGTGTTCTCCCTGGGTGACCGCGACAAGCGGGCTGCTGGTTATGCCTGGCTGTTGCGCTACGGCGACGAAACGCAGCTCTTCGAGCACCTCGACGCTGCACTTCTGGTCGACGTATGGCCCGATCTGGTTGACGGCCTGCCTCCGGAGATTTGCGAGGCGTGGTGGCCGTTGATCGGCTGGACCAAGGATCAAGCCATCGAGGAGCTGATCCTCGCCGACGCTCAGGCATGGGGGCAGGACTACCGACGCCGAACCGCGACCCGCGCGAAGAGGCTGCGGGTGTTCCGGCGGCTGGCCGAATACGGGTTGGACCCCGATCAGATCCGAGCGCTGATGCGGCACTGGTGACGGGCCCGGCCATCACCACCGGCGTCGACACGCCCGAACAGCATCACGCGGCGGCGTCACCGTCATCAACCTCCTGCTCGACCCGCGCGATGACGTCGTCCTCCCCGGGGGCGGGCGGGAGGGTGAGCAGGGTGCCGTCGGGGCTCTCCCAGCGGAAGGTGCGCTCCATGTGGGAGGCTGGGGTCCGGTCGATGGTGGTGTCGACCTCGATGTAGAAGCCTTCGGTGATCGCCGATGAGGTGTGGCCCAGGAACGTGGCTGCCGCATCACTGTCCATGCCACGGGCGATGACAGTTGCTCCGGTGCGGCGGTACCAGCGCAGGCTGATCCCGGAGTCACCCAAGCCCGCGTCGACCAGAAACTCGCGGAAGGTGCGGCGTACGTTGGGCGGGACCAGCGGGCCACCGGTGCGGCCGGCGAAGATGGTGCGCTCAGTTGGGACGCCGCGCAGCCGGCGGCGGATCACCGCAGCAGCGAACTCCGGGACCGGGACGAGCCGGTTCGAGGAGTCGGTCTTGGGGCGTTCCTGGCGGAAGGTGCCTTTCTTCTTACGCTGCACCACGGTGCCTGTGACCGCGGCGATCATCCCGGCCGGGCCGTCGGTGATGTCGCAGGGGCGCAGGGCCAGCACCTCGCCCGGGCGCATCGCGGTGCCGAGCAGGATCTCGATGATGTCTCGGACCTGGCCGTCGGGTTTCGGGCCCGGCAGCCCGGGCTGGGTGCGCCAGTTGGCGGCGGCCTCGCGGATCTTGCTGACCTGTTCGAGGGTGAGCGCCTTCGGCTTGTTCTTCACCGCTCGCAGCCGTGAGGTGCCCTGGACGGGGTTGCGGTTGATCGCGTCGTGGCGCAGTGCGTAGCCGAAGAGCAGGTTGAGCACAGTGCGGGTCTTGCGGGCGCGGGAGGGCGAGTCGGCCTCCTGGGCATTGAGTAGCGCCTCCACTCGGCCTGTGGTGAGTTCGGCGAGGGTGAAGTGCTCGAACGCGGGCATGATGTACAGGCGGACTTGGTCGCGGTAGTGGTCCTTGGTGCCGTCGGCCAGCTCCTTGGTCTCCAGGTCAGCGTCCCAGCGTTCGACGAGGGTGGTGAACGGCGCGTCGGGGCGCAGGTCGCCGGCGTGACCGAATCCGGGGCGGCGTAGCAGTCGCTTCTTGAGTTCACGCCGTGCCTGCGGTGCTGTCTCTCGGCTGACCCGAACCTGCCGGACCCTGCCGTCGGCATCGCGCACCCGGGTCTCAGCGATCGTCTTCTCACCCTTACGGCGAGTGGTGATCGTGCCGTAGGTGCCGATGTCGATGCGCGGTCGAGTCATCACCGCTCACCCCCGTCAGCCGGCCTCCGCGTCGGGACGATGACGTTGGGCGTCCTCCTCCTCCAGGCTGGCCAGCCAAGCCTCGATCTCGCCCGCCCGGAACCGAAGTTCGCGGCCGACTCGGAATCCCCGCGGCCCGCGGCCCTGGGAGCGCAGGTCGTAGAGGGTCTGGATGGGGACGTGGAGGTGGGCGCAGAGTTCGGAGAGGGTGAGCACGTCTCCGAACGGCGCAGTCGCGGCGTGGGCGTCGTAGGCGTCGGGGTTGTCGTGGGCGTTGTGGTTGGTGTCCATGCACCCCAAGGCACCGAGCCTGCCGCGAGTGGCCGAGACGGCCCGAGGCACCTCGACCATGTCGTCTCGAGCTGAGCGGTGGTTTGGCTGAATTCGCGGAGTAAACGCGGAGCGGGCATCTGTTCATCCTTGGTTCTGGATGCCGGATGCCCGCTCTGACCTGGTATTTCTTGGTGGAGCTGAGGGGATTCGAACCCCTGGCCTTCTCATTGCGAACGAGACGCGCTACCAACTGCGCCACAGCCCCAAGCGATGAGAAACGTTAGCACCTCGTCGCGGGTGTTACCCAATCAGTAGGGCTCTCAAGAACCCGTGGCGCGGCCACGCGCCTCTTCGGCCGCCGAAGCGGCGGCGCGCTCGGCCTCCTCGGCCTGGCGGACGAGCTCGGAGTCGGCGGCGTTGCGACCCGAGCTCCACACACCGGTGGCGTCCAGGTCGATGGTGCGCACGGTGCGGCGCGGCGCCGCCTCCTTGGAGACGTACGTCGGCAGCGGCGTCTCCACCGGCTTCCAGGCACCCTCGGGGAGGTGCTCGCCGGTGTCGTCGTGCTCGACGACGGCGACCAGGTCGCCGGTGTCCTGGTCGATGTCGAAGGTGACCCGGGGCGGGGCGACGGGCTCCGGCTCGGGGATGTCCTCGGGGAACGGGATCCGTGCCCAGACCTCGCGCTGGTGGCGGACGCTGAGTCGGCAGGTGACCAGCCATGCGACAACGAGCCCGGCCGGGATCGAGATCCAGACCGGGCCGAGGACACCGAAGCCGGCGAGTGCGCCGACCACGACCAGGCCTAGGAGGAGCACGCCCAGCACGATGCTGCGGCGCTTGGCCGCTACCCGAGCTGCGCGGCGGCGTACGGCCATCGGGACGGGCCGCGGAGCACGCCCCTGATCGGGCGCAGCCGGGGCCTCCGGCTTCTTCGACGACTTCTCGGTCACCAGGTCGGTGGAGTCCTTGCCGGTGGCCTCTCGCCGTGCGAGGATCCGGCGGGACTTGGAGATGGCGGCGCCGGCCCGGCTCTTCGTCCCGTCCTCGGCCGTCGCCGTGTGCTCGAGCGCTTTTGGCACCAAGTACACCGCCCACGCCACGGCGAGGGCGACGAAGATGAGTGCGCTCGGGTCCACGTCAAGAAGCGTAGGAGCCATTACCAGCCCGTAGGCGGACGTGCAGTGGTGTGTCGCGTGTGACTTGTGTGATTTCAGAAGGACACGCCGACGTCAATGCCTCATTCCGGTGACAAACCCAGTCTGGCCAGCATTCCTTGGTGACATTCCTCGACTGTTATCGCGAAGATCCGGTGATCTCGCCAGGCGCCGTCGATATGCAGAAATCGGGGCGCATATCCGATCTCGTTGATGCCCAGCTTCTCCACGACGCGCAGCGAGTTGGAGTTCTCCGGGCGGATGCAGATCTCGATCCGGTGCAGCCGCGCGGTGGTGAAGCAGTGGTCGATGACCAGCGCCACCGCCAGCGGCATCACGCCACGGCCGGCGAAGCCCTGGTCGATCCAGTAGCCGATCGAGGCGAACTGCGCGGAGCCGCGAACGATGTTGTTGACCGTGACCTGACCTGCGAAGACACCGTCGACATCGATCGCGAACGGATAGGTCACTCCGCGCTTGGCCTGACGGCGGAGACGACGTACGAGGCTGGCGAACGTCGTGGGCCGGGCGCTCGATCCCGGGGGCACCGTCGCGTCCCACTGGTGCAGCCAGGTCGCCGAACGGCGGCGGGCCTCGGTCCACGCCTTGGCGTCGCTACGGTCGAGAGGGCGTACGGTCACCGCGCCGTGAGAGAGCACGGCGGGCCAGCCCGGATCGGTCATCGATGGTCCCGCTCAGTGATCACTGCCGACCGACTGCTCCACGGCGTGGGGCAGCACCGGACGCAGCACATCGATCGCATCCTTCACGCCACCCCGGGACCCGGGAAGGTTCACCACCACGCACGCTCCGATCTGACCGGCCAGACCGCGGGACAGTAGCGCCGTCGGGATCCCCTTCGCCACTCCGGCCGCCCGGATGCCCTCGGCGATGCCGGGGATCTCGCGGTCGAGCAGCGGACGGGTGACCTCGGGGGTGCGGTCGGTGGGGGTCAGACCCGTGCCTCCGGTGGTGAGGACGACCCGGGCCCCCTCCCCCGCCGCCCGGGCGATCGCCTCGCCGACGGGGTCGCCGTCGCGTACGACCTCAGCAGGGCCGACCACGAAGCCGAGCTCTTCCAGGAAGGCGACCAGGAGGGGTCCGGTGGTGTCCTCGTAGACACCGGCCGAGGCGCGGTTGGAGGCGACGACAACCGTCGCTTTCAGGCTCATCGCTGGAACGCACCCGACTTTCCGCCGGTCTTCGTCTCGACCTGGATATCGGTGATGACCGCCCTCTTGTCGACGGCCTTGATCATGTCGACCACGGTCAGACCGGCGACGGCGACCGCAGTCAGCGCCTCCATCTCGACTCCGGTGCGGTCGGCGGTCTTCACGGTCGCGGTGATGTCCACCGACTCGTCGGAGACGCTCAGCTCGACCTTGACGCCCGAGACCGCCAACGGGTGGCACAGCGGGATCAGGTCAGGCGTCTTCTTGGCACCCATGATCCCGGCGATGCGAGCGACGGCGAGCGCGTCACCCTTGGGTACGCCCTCGCCGCGGAGCAGCTCGATGACCTCAGCAGAGACCAGAACGCGTCCGGAGGCGGCGGCGGTGCGGGTGGTGATCGCCTTCTCGGAGACGTCGACCATCCGGGCCGCGCCGGTCTCGTCGACGTGGGTGAGTCGGTCAGCCATCAGAACTCCACATCCAGCTCGATCACGTCGACCTCGGCGTCCTTGTCCAGCGAGGTCGTCTCAGGCGGGACCACGATCAGGCAGTTCGCGCCGGCCAGGTCACCGATCAAGTGCGATCCCGGACCGCCGATGGGCGAGACACCGGCGCGGGAGCCGTCGTACCAACCGCGGAGATATTGCTCCTTGCCCTTCGGGGAGCGTACGCCGTGGGTCAGCGCAGCGCGGCGCACCGGACGAGCCTCGGGAGTCATGCCCATGAGCCGGCGCAGCGCCGGGAGAACGAAGAGCTCGAAGGAGACGAACGAGGAGACCGGGTTGCCCGGGAGGCACAGGACCGGCACCCGCTCCTCACCGATCCGGCCGAAGCCCTGGGGCTTGCCCGGCTGCATGCTCACCGGACCGAACCAGACGCCTTCCGGCGTCAGCGCCTCCTTGACCACGTCGTAGTCGCCCATCGAGACCCCACCGGAGGTGACCACCAGGTCGGCACGGACGAGCTGGTCGGAGAGCGCGGTCATGAACGCGCGCGGCTCGTCGGGCACGATGCCGACGCGGTAGGCGATCGCGCCGGCCTTGCGGGCGGCGGCGGCCAGGAGGAAGGAGTTGCCGTCGTAGATCGAGTCGTGGCCCAGGGTCTCGCCGGGCTCACGCAGCTCGGTGCCGGTCGAGAGCACGACGACCCGGGGTCGGGGACGCACCGCCACCTGGGCGCGGCCGACGGAGGCGATCAGGCCCAGGTGGCGCGGGCCGAGCACCGTGCCCGCGGGGATGAGCAGGTCGCCCTTGGCGACGTCCTCGCCTGCATAGCGGACGTGCTGGGCCTCATCGGGCGTCTGCCGGATCTCGACCTCGGCGACGCCACGGTCGGTCCACTCGTACGGCACGACCGTGTCGGCGCCCGAGGGCAGCGGAGCGCCCGTCATGATCTTCGCCGCCGCACCCGGCGGCAGCGCCAGCAGCGAGGCCTGTCCGGCACCGATCTCGCCGAGCACCGGCAGTCGTACCGGCGCCTCTGCCGAGGCGGTCGCGACATCGGCGTAGCGGACCGCGTAGCCGTCCATCGAGGAGTTGTCGAAGCCCGGGAGGGCGACCTCGGCATGGATGTCCTCGGCCACCGCCAGCCCGAGGCAGTCCATCAAGGGCTGCGGGTAGGCCGGCATCGGCTCGAGGTCGGCCAGGATTCGCTGGCGGTATTCGGCGGGGGTCACCCCGCCAACACTAGTCGGACAGCACGGTTGCGGGCGCGACGCGTTCGGCGTTGGCACCGTCGAGCTCGACCGCGCCGATGACCTGGACGCCCTTGCCGAAGGTCCAGTCGCCGTTGACGGTCAGCGAGGAGGCCTTGCGGAGCGACGGGGCACCCTCGGGGAAGCGCTCGTCGAAGTTGGCGACGTACTTGTAGTAGTCGCCGTCCAGGTCGATGAACGGCACCTGGTCGGCGATCTGGTCGAGCACGAAGTCCTCGCCGATGTCGTAGACGTCGGAGCGCAGCACGAGCAGGTCGTTGGTGGTCTTGACCGGCACGAACCGGTCGCGACCGACCTCGATCAGCTGCGAGCCCTCGAAGACCTCGATCGCAGCACCCATGGCGGTCTCGATCTGGACGACCTTCGGGGTGCTCGGGTCGGAGGGGTCGACGGTCTTCTCGTTGCGGATCAGCGGCAGGCCGAGGATGCCGTCGCGCTCGGCGAGGACCTTCTTGAGCGCCTTGAGGTCGAACCAGATGTTGTTGGTCGAGCAGTACTTGTGGCGGCTGAGGTCCTGCAGGGCCACCTTGTCCTCGTCGCGCGTCTGCGCGGTCTCGCGCAGGATGAGGCGGCCATCGGACTTGCGGCGCGCGAAGTGACCGCCCTTGCGGTCGCTCGGGGTGCGGCGTACGGCCTCGATGGCGAAGGGGGCTCCGCTCTTCGCGAACCAGCCGGCGACCTTCTCGTCGGGAACGGCGCCGAGGTTGTCGGAGTTGGAGACGAAAACCCGCTCGTAGCCCTGCTCGATGAGCACGTCGAGGAGTCCGGTGTCGAGCAGGGCGGTGTAGATGTCGCCGTGGCCCGGCGGGCACCACTCGAGCTCGGGGTCCTTGGGCCACTCGACCGGCGTCAGGTCGTCGACGAGCAGACGCGGCTCGCGGTTCTGCAGGAACTCCAGCGGCAAGCCCTCGACCGGAAGGTCCTGGTAGCGCTCGAGCGCGGCCAGGCTGTCCTCGGAGGTGCGGAAGGAGTTCATCAGCAGCAGCGGGAGGCGTACGTCGTACTTCTCGCGCATGTGCAGGATCTGGCGGGCGATCACATCCAGGAAGCTCAGACCCTTGCGCACGCACAGCAGCGACTTCGCGCGGTCCATGCCCATCGAGGTGCCGAGGCCGCCGTTGAGCTTGATCACCGCGGTGGTCGAGATGGCGGCGTGCGCCTCTTCATCGCTGACCTCGACGTCGCTGATCGACGGGATGTCGACCGGCTCGATCGTGTCCTCCGGGATCATCCCGGTCTCACCGTGCTCGAGCTGGCGGTAGTAATGTGCGAATGTCTGCACCGCGACGTCGTCGACGCCGGCATCGCGCATCTTCGCCATTGCCTTGGCCAAACCTGGGCTACCCATGAAGGAAAGCCTAGGCTGTCGTTGTGTCGGGTTCACACACCCCTCCGGGTTCTGATGGTCCAGCCCCCGCTGACTTCGTGGGGCGCAAGACTGCCTTACGCGACCAGTTGCTGACTACCCGGGGGCGCATCGGGCTCCCCCGGCTGGGTTCGCTCGCGCGGGCCCTGTCGCAGGTGGTCACTGCTATTCCAGACGTACGCAGCGCCGCCACGGTTGCGCTCTACGTCTCGATCGGCACCGAACCGGGCACCGGACCTCTTATCGACGAGCTGGACGCAGCCGGGAAACGCATCCTGCTTCCGTGCCTGCTGCCGGACAACGACCTGGACTGGGCGGTCTACGACGGCGATCTGGTCCGGGCGGCCCGGGGGCTCCTGGAGCCCGGCGGGGAGCGGTTGGGCGTCTCCGCGATCGCCGGGGCCGATGTCGTGCTCGTCCCCGGCCTGGCCGTCGACTCGCAGGGCCACCGGATGGGACGGGGCGGCGGCTCCTACGACCGGATCCTGGCTCGGGTGCCGTCCGGAACATTTACCTGCGCGCTTCTCTATCCATGGGAGATCGGGGTCCCGGTGCCGGTGGAGGAGCACGACCGGCCCGTGGGCGCGGCCGCCAGCGCGGAGGGAATGCAGCGCTTCTCCTAGGCGTTCGCTAATATTGGCAGTCGCGCCCGTCGAGTGCCAGATTCTGTTCTAGGAGAAACGTGCCCACCTACCAGTACGCCTGCACCGAGTGCGGCCACGCCTTCGACCAGTTCCAGAGCTTCAGCGACGCCTCGCTGACCGAGTGCCCCGAGTGCGGCGGCAAGCTGCGCAAGGTCTTCAGCGCCGCCGGCGTCGTCTTCAAGGGCTCCGGCTTCTACCGCACCGACTCCCGCTCGGGTTCGTCGTCGACGTCCTCCACGACCTCGACCACGTCGTCCTCGAGCACCTCCTCGCCGGCCCCCGCCGCCTCCGGCTCGTCGGACTGATTCCACCCGCCACGACGGGTTATCCACAGGATCATCCACATCCTCAGGTGGACTGTGGATAGCGAGATGCGGGAATCTCGGGCGCGACTTAGCGTGCCCGCATGTTCACTCGAATCACGTCCTTCTCCCGCCGCGTACGCCGCGGGGTCCTCGCCCACCGACGCCTGCTGGCGTTCCTGCTGACCGCCTCGGCGGTCGCGATCGGGTTCTCGGCCACCAGGCCGGACCCACCCGACACGTCCACGATGGCGGTGGCCTCCCGAGATCTCCCGGTCGGCACGGTCCTCACCGCCGCCGACCTGACCGACGTCGAGACCGATCCCGGCAGCGTGCCCGCCGACCTCGCCGAGGCGCCGCTCGGGGAGCGCCTCGCGGCACCGCTGCGGCGGGGTGAGCCCGTCACCGACGTACGCCTCGTGGGGCCGGAGCTGACCGAGGGACACCCCGACCTGGTGGCCGTCCCGGTCCGGCTCCCCGATGCCGAGATGGCCGGCCTGCTCCATGTCGGCGACACCGTGGACCTCTATGCCACCGACCCCGCCACCGCCGAGACAGCACGGGTCACCACCGACACGCTGATCCTCAGCCTCCCTCAGGCCACCGACCCGACCCGCGATGATTCTTCCGCACAAGGAAAGACCGAGGGGTTTGGCGTCACGAATACTTCGGCGGGGCGTCTGGTCATCGTCGGAGTCGCCGCGAACAGCGTCGAGGACGTCACATCTGCGGGAGTGGGTGGCTATCTCACCTTCGCGTACTGACGGCCCACGCACGCCATATCCGGGGTCTCCTTCACCTCACACAATGAGCACAGGAGAAAGCAAGACATGGACGGTTTCAAGAAGTTCCTGCTCCAGGGCGATCTGATCAAACTCGCGGTCGCCTTCATCATGGGTGGCGCGTTCGCCACAGTCGTGACCGCGACGGTTGACGTCATCATGGACCTGCTCGGCAAGCTCGGCGGCACGCCGGACTTCTCGAACTACGAACCGGGCGGCATCAGCATCGGCGCATGGCTGACCGCCGTGATCGCCTTCCTCATCATGGCCTCGGTCGTCTACTTCATGATCGTGAAGCCCTACACCGCCGCCAAGGAGCGCTACTTCCCGGACCCCGACCCGGGCGAGACCGAGATCGACATCCTCAAGCAGATCCGCGACAGCATCGCCGTTCGCTGACGCATTCGCGCCAGAACGGATCGCCTCGGGCTCCGCTTCGGCAGGTGCCGTCTCACCCACCGTGGTGAGGCGGCACCTGCGATTTCAGCCAGCGATCCGACGCCGACTCCTCCGACTCGGTCGATGACTCCCGCTCGTCCTGAGTCGTCTCGGGGAGTACGTCACCGAAGATCCGCGCCAGCCGCTGCTTGCGCTTCCACTCCGGCTCTTTGGGCTCCTCCGGCCCCTCCACCTCGGGAGAGGTGTCTTCAGCCATCAGCAGAGACCCGCGCGCTCGCGCGCCGCCTTCGCCTCTTCGGCGATCTGGGCGAGTTCTTCCTCCGAAGCGCCGCTGCTGGCACCGTCCGACGCGGCATCCGACGACTCACCGGACGCGGCATCTTCAGAGGGCTTCGTGTCCGCGGTCTCCCCGTCGGTCGAGCCGCTGTCAGACGGCGCGTCGCCAGTGTCCTTGCTCTTCTTGCCGGAAGCCTCCCCGGCATCCAGCGCCCCGGCGGCGATCTTCTTCGTCAGCGGCTTGTCGTTGGCGATGGCCTTGAAGACGTTCTTCGCCTTCTCCTCGTCGAGCACGACGGTGGCCTCGGGGTTCTCAGGGTCGGGGACCGTCGGGATGGTGAGGAACTTGATGTTCTCCATCCCGATGCTCTGGAACCCGGCGCCGATCTTCGCCATCGTGTCGAGGTTGTCCTTGAGGCCCTCGTCCATGGTCAGGCCCTTGGTCGCGGCGTTCAGGAAGCTGAGCACCTTCGTCGGGCTGGACAGGGTGTCGCCAGAGAGCAGCTTGGCCGCCATCGACCCGATGAACGCCTGTTGACGCTTGGACCGGTCGAGGTCACCGCCGTCACCGAGACCGTGTCGAAGGCGCACGTAGTTGAGAGCCTGTTTGCCCGTCAACTTCTGCTTGCCCGCGTCGAAGTGAGCGCCGGTGTACTTGTCATCGACTTCCTCAGGAAGACAGACGTCGACGCCGTCGATGGCATCGACCATGCCCTTGAAGCTCGCGAAGTCGACGACCACGAGATGGTTGACGGTGATGTCGCACTTCTTACCGCACATCTCGCTGGCGACGGACTCGAGCTGGGTGATCGTGCAGGTCGGACCGGCGGTTGCGTACGCAGCGTTCCACCGAACGTACTCGGCCGGTGCCGTGCTCCCGTCCTCGGTCTTGCACGAGGGACGATTCACCATCGTGTCGCGCGGGATCGAAACGCCGTAGGCGAACTTCCGGCTGGCGGACAGGTGCAGCAGGATGTTGGTGTCCGAGCCACCGCCGCTCTCGCCGTCGACGCCACATCCCTTGCAGTCGCGGCTGTCCGAGCCCATCACGAGGATGTTGATCGGTTCCTTCGGGCCGATGTCAGCGGCCTTCTCGCCGAGACTGACGGTGCTGATGTTCGACCGCAGGTCGCGGTAGGTGTAGACGACGAACAGCCCGACGATCAGCGCCAGCACGAGCAAGGTCGAGCTGAGCACCTGCCACACACTGATCCGCGGCTTGTCGCGGTCCTCGTCGTCGCCCGGGTAGGGGGCGTACGGCTCGTCATAGCCACCCTGGGCCGGATAGTCGTCATAGGGCTCGTCGTCGTAACCAGCGGCGTACGCAGCACCGTGCCGCCCTGCGGGCGGGTAGGCCTCGTGACGAGCCTCGTGCAGCTCGTCGCGTGAGGACGTACGTCCACGAGGCCGGTCGGCAGGGGCAGGGGCGTTCCAGTCGAACTCGCGGGCAGCCGGCGGGGCGAGCTGCTGGTCGGGAGCCTTGGGCGCGGAAGGTGCAGCCTGAGGGTCCTGGCGATACCAGTCCTGCACGGGCGCGACCGCGGTCTCCTCGACCGAGGGCACGGGCGCCGGCGGAGCGGGTACGTGCCGCGCGGGGCGGGGTGTCTCGCGCAGCGCCGGAGCGACGGCGGTCACGTCCGGGTCGCTCCACTCCTGAGGTGACGGCGAGGCAGGTGTCGGCGACGCACCCGAGCCCCCTCGGCCCATCGCCTGATAGCGCTCGGCCCGGGTCGGCTGCCGCCGCACCGGTTCGACGCGGAGAGGCTCGACACGCGGCGGCTCGGCGACGGAATGATCGACGGGCACCGGCTCCTGACGAACCGGACGCGCAGCGCGGCGACCACCACCCGGTGACGCCCCTGGACCCGGAGGCGGCGGCGACACGAACTCGGACTGCGGACGCGCGGCCCGCCGTCCACCACCGGGCTCCGCCGACGGCTGGTCGATCGGTACGTCAGCGGCCCGAGCACCACGGCCCGAGCGAGTCCCCCCGGACTCGTTGCCGGCAGGCTCGTCGGCGCCGTACATCCACTCGAATCCGGACACGCCCGAGCCAGAATCCGCACCCCCACGTCGGGGAGGCAGGGAGGGGTCAGGCATAGATCACCGTCACTCGTCGCTTGTCATCGGGGGGATTCGGGTTGAGTCGACGGTGACTCAACCTACGCGAGGGCCCCAAGTTTGGCCCCTGACCGCATCGAACCCCAAACCGTAGTATTACCCGCCACCATGGCAAGATATCCGCGAACGCCCCAGTAGCTCAGTGGATAGAGCAGCCGCCTCCTAAGCGAAAGGTCGCAAGTTCGACTCTTGCCTGGGGCACCAAGCACCACCCGCCACACCATCCCGGATCGGCCCGGTCTGGCAGCTGACCTGCGGATAGCCTCAGTGCAGCGAGCCATCCGGCGCTCCGACCCGCCAGTCGAAGAACGGGACCTCGAGGCCGGCACGCGTCGGAGCGCAGAGGAACGGACCCGCGCTCACCTCCTCGCGCGCCGCGAAGGGGAGCACGCGCACCAGCTGCCAGCTCGCATCCTCCCGGCGTGCCCGGATCGTCAGAGCGTCGTCCGCCCAGCTCACCCGGAACGTCACCCTGGTGGCGCCCCATTCGGGAGCGGACGAGGCCGACCAGTCCGATCGTCCGTCGGTCACGACCGCTCCGATCTGGGGAACACCGTCGGCGAACTCGATACCCGCCTTCACCCAGTGCTCGTCCGAGGCGCGCACGAAGATCCCGGCCTGGTCGAACTGCTGCGAGAACGGCGTGCCGAACTCGACCTCCATGGCTGACCCCGGAGCGAACGGGGTGACCAACGCGTGCTCGGTGTCGTGCACGAAGCCGTACGCGGTGTGTCGCCACGCGTCGCTGCCCTCGACCGCGGTGGCGAGCAGGGCGCCTTCGGGCGTCACCCGGGCAGCGGCCGGCTCATGCGTCCAGCGGCCTGCCGACCAGTCGATGTGCTGATTCCGGGCGGATTTCTGATTCACTCGAGCACCTTTCGCCCTGGCCGTCAGCCTCGGGAAGCCACCTCGAACCGGATCCCCGCAGCCTGGAGCCGCTCGAGGAGCGCATCGCCCATGGCGACCGCCGTGGTCACCGACCCGGAGGTCTCGGGGAGCTCGTCGAAGGCGAGGCACAGGGCCGACTCGGCGAGCATCTTCGAGGTCTCGGTGTAGCCGGGGTCGCCCCCGGACACCTTGGTGTGGATCTTGCGGCCGTCGGTCTCGGCGACGAAGTCGACCGTGAACCACGACTTCTCCCGACGGCTCTCGGAGGGTCCGGTGCCTTGCTTGACCCGCTCGCCGAGCTTGGCCCGCAGCAGCGGCACCTGCATGGCGAGGGCGAGGCCACCGGCGCCGAGCGCACCACCGACGGCGTACCGCAGCGTCTTGGTCCCGGCGTAGTGCGAGTAGGTGAAGGCGGGGCCGTACGCCTCCAGGGCTCGCCCGGAACGGGCGACGATGAACGGGTCGATGGTCGGCAGCGGCAGCAGCCAGTAGCCCAGTTCACGATCGCGACCCAAGGAGGGCTTCGCCGGTCGAGACGTACGTCCCTCCGGCCGCACCTCGAGCGCCCGGCGCTCGCGCGCCGCGGTCGCCATCTCCCGGGGGCGCGACATCTGGCCCAGCGCCGAGTGGAAGGTGCCGCCGGAGAAGGTCGCGTTGCTGCGTACGACGCCCTTCATCGTCAGCGGCCCGGTGATCTCGCCACCGGCGGCGAGCTCGCGCACCGTGTAGTAGGCGCCGAGGTCGTGCGGGATCGAGTCGAACCCGCAGGCGTGCACGATCCGGGCGCCGTTGGCGCGGGCGGTGGCGTCGTACATCACGAACATCCGGTCGACGAACTCAGGCTCTCCGGTGAGGTCGACGTAGTCGGTGCCGGCCTCCGCGCAGGCCTTGACCAGCGGCTCGCCGAACTCCAGGTAGGGCCCCACCGTGGTGATCACGACCCGCGCGCGAGCCGCCAGCGTGGCCAGCGAGGCGGCATCGTTCACGTCGGCCTGGATGAGCTCGACCTCGCCCGCGCCGAGCCCGTCGCGGACGGTCTCGAGACGCGACAGCGAGCGGCCCGCGAGCGCCCACCGCAGCCCGTCGGGCGCGTGCGCGGCCAGATAGTCGGCGACCAGACCGCCGGTGAACCCGGTCGCGCCGAACAGGACGATGTCGAGATCGCGAGAAGTCGTCATAGCCGCTACCTTTCCAGAAGCAACGAAATCCGAGACGGCACGGGCCTCTGAGTGATCAAATGTTGCATCAATAGGGATACTCTTGAGCGGTTTCTTTCGGCACCATCCCCGACGACGAGACGAGTGAGACGAGCCTGTGGGTGACGCGGTGATCAGCGTTCTGCTGGCCGACGGTCACGACGTCGTGCGTGTCGGCGTGCGTACGGTGCTGCAGCGCGAGGCGGACATCGAGGTCGTGGGCGAGTCCCGCACGGCCGCCGAAGCACGCCCGCTGATCGCGACGCTCCGTCCTGACGTACTCATCCTCGACGCCCATCTCCCCGACTCCTCCGGAGTCGCGCTGTGCCGCGAGGCGCTGGCGATGAAGAGCGACATCCGCTGCCTGATCCTGGCCACCGACGCCGACGACGAGGTGATGAGCCAGGCGATCATGGCCGGCGCCGCCGGTTACGTGCTCAAGCAGATCGAGGCGGCGAGCCTCGTCTCCGGCGTACGCCTCGTGGCCAGCGGCCACACCCTCTTCGACCCGGAGGCCGCCGCCAAGGTCGTGCACAACGTCGAGGAGCGCCGCCGGATGCACGAGGTGGTCGCCGAGCTGACCCCGCAGCAGCGGCGGATCCTGGTGCTGCTCGCCGAGGGCATCTCCAACCGGCAGATCGCCGACCGGCTGGTGCTCGCGGAGAAGACCGTCAAGAACCACATCACCGGCCTCCTCGCCAAGCTCGGTGTCAGCCACCGCACCCAGGCCGCCCTGATGGCGAGCCAGCTGCTCGAGGACGGCGTCGTGCCCCGCCCGGCGCCCCCGGGCGACAACGCCAGGCCCGCCAAGGGCCCAGCGCAGAACGGCGGTCCGGTCCCCCCGCATCCTCGCGGCCAGGCTCCTTCCCACGCACCCGGTCGTTCCCGGTAGGCGCCGCGGCGATCCGAGTACCGTGGTTGGCATGTGCCGCAACATCCGCCCGCTCCACAACTTCGAGCCGCCAGCCACCAACGACGAGGTCACCGCTGCCGCCCTGCAGTTCGTACGCAAGGTGAGCGGCACGACCAAGCCCTCCGCCGCCAACCAGGAGGCCTTCGACCGCGCCGTCGCCGAGATCGCCCACATCACCCGGCATCTCCTCGACGACCTGGTCACCAACGCCCCGAAGAAGAACCGCGAGGTCGAGGCCGCCAAGCGCAAGGCCCGCGCCGAGGCCAGGTACGCCTGATGACGCTCGCCCCCGGGGCGACAACCAAAGAGACGTACGCAGCAGCCCTGGTCCTCCTTCACGACCGACGCCTCGTGGTGCTGACCGGGGCCGGCGTCTCGACCGACTCGGGCATCCCCGACTACCGCAGCCCGGGAAGTCCCTCACGCCAGCCGATGACCTACCAGCAGTTCATCTCGGGCCCGCAGGAGCGGCAGCGCTACTGGGCGCGCAGCCACCTCGGCTGGCGGCGGATGGGCAGCGCCGTGCCGAACGCCGGCCACCGGGCCCTGGCCGCGATCGACCCCGAGCTGCTGATCACCCAGAACGTCGACGGGCTGCACGAGCAGGCGGCACCGGAGCTGGCCGGGAGCGGCCGCATCGTGACGCTGCACGGCCGGGTGGCCGACGTGATCTGTCTGTCCTGCCGCACCCTGAGCCCACGCCGCGACCTGCAGGAGCGGATGGAGGCGCTCAACGCCGGCTGGGCCGAGGCACATGCGGACGTGGAGACCCGGCCGGACGGCGACGTCGCCCTCGAGGAGACGCAGGACTTCGTCGTGCCCGACTGCGAGATCTGCGGGGGCATCCTCAAGCCCGACGTCGTCTTCTTCGGGGAGAACGTGCCGAAGGACCGGGTCAACCGGTGCATGGCTGCGGTCGACGCGCTCGCGGAGAACCTGGGAGGTTCCGAGCTCCGCGGCGAGCGGCACGAGGGGAAGGGCGTGCTGCTCGTCGCGGGCTCGAGTCTGGCGGTGATGAGTGGCTACCGGTTCGTGCGCCGGGCGGCCAAGGCCGGGATCCCGATCGTCATCGTCAACCGTGGCGCCACCAGGGGCGATGGGGAGGCTACGTACAAGCTGGAGGTGGGGACCAGCGAGTTCCTCACCGCGCTGTCCTCACGCAGAGCGTGACTGGATCGGCAGGTCTGCCATGCGGCCGGCGGCCTCGTCGACCGACAGCCTGGCTCCGATGAAGAAGTGGTAGACCGGACCTTCGTCGATCAGCAGCACCTTGGCGCTGTGGAAATCGCCACCGAGGTCGGTGAGCACGATCTCCTCGCCACGCTTGAGATGACGGGTCAGGCCGGTGTCGGTGTGGTGGACGGCGACTGGGCGGAACGTCTCATCCAGCTCGCGACCGCGAGCGGGCAGATGAACGACCTCCATAGAGCTCTCCCCTCCGGAGACCCCCGCAAGTCTCGACATGACAACTGCTGAAGCCCACATGGATCACCGGCCTCCAGCAGGCCCCGCACGTCAAACATAAGCATCGATGACGTAATCGGTCCAGAGTGATGTGCCGAATTCTGCCGACGTCGAGAGAATTTCACCCACGGTTGCAAAAGTGGGTGCGAAGTTGCCACACCGATGCCGACTCGTGGAGCCGATCGGGAGCGAATCTGCCGGTCAGAGCGCCTTGACGAAGATATGGTCCGCGGCCTCGGGGATGATCTCCGCGGTCTCCCCACCGGAACCGAGCAGCACCCCGTCGGGGGTCGCCTTGATGGCGACGGTCTGGTCCGGGATCGCACCGACCCGGCGCAGGGCGCTCATCAGCGACTCGTCCTTCTGCATCTCCTCCGAGATGCGTCGCACCAGCACGGTGGCACGCTCGGAACCCGCCGCGGCGGTCAGCGACTGGACGCCGGCCATGAAGTCCTCGTCGGCGGGCTTGCCGCCGAGCTCGTCGAGACCGGGGATCGGGTTGCCGTAGGGAGACTCGGTCGGGTCGCCGAGCAGATCGAGCAGCCGCTTCTCGACGGTCTCCGACATGACGTGCTCCCAGCGGCACGCCTCCTCGTGGACGAGCTCCCAGTCGAGGCCGATGACGTCGGTGAGCAGCCGCTCGGCGAGCCGGTGCTTGCGCATCACCCGGGTGGCCAGGCGAAGGCCCTCGTCGGTGAGCTGCAGGTGGCGGTCGCCCTCGACGGTGAGCAGACCGTCTCGCTCCATCCGGGCGACGGTCTGGGAGACCGTGGGACCCGACTGGTGCAGGCGCTCGGCGATGCGGGCGCGCAGCGGAACGATTCCCTCTTCGACCAGCTCGTAGATGGTGCGAAGGTACATCTCGGTGGTGTCGATGAGGTCGCTCACGAATTAATCCTACATCCTTGAATCAGTCAAAAAAACCGAACCCAGCAGGGTGTGTCCCGGACGACGTCGGCCTGCAGGAGAGATCAGCACGCGTGATCCCCTAAGAGCCCTGGCGTTCTAGGGCTTCGTTGTATCTCGACAGCATAGCGCTGAGTCGATCGATGTCGTCGGGACTCCAGTCGGCCAGCCGGTCGCTGAAACGTACGCGGCGCTCCCGGGCCACCCGGTCGAGCCCCTCGCGCGCCTCGGCGGTCAGCGAGACCAGGCTGGCCCGCCCGTCCTCGGGATCGGGATGACGCTCGAGCAGGCCGAGGTCGACGATCGTCTGCACCATCCGGCTGACCGCCCCCTTGTCGATGCCGAGCCCGTCGACGAGGGCGGAGGCCCGCAGCGGACCGTGCTCGGCGACCCAGGTCAGCACCATGTAGCCACCCGGCGGGAGGTCGGGGTGGAGCATCCGGCCACGGATGCGCATCGCCCGCTTGGCCCGTCGCATGAGCACCCCGACCTCGGCCTCGAGCCGGATCAGCGACTCCACCCGAGGAGCATCGATGCGGTCGTCCTCGGCCGGCTCGGCGGGCTCGGCGGGCTCGGCGGGCTCGTCAGCGGCGGTCATCTCCGAACAGCTCCCTCGGCTTCGGTCTCGGCCTCGGCGAGGGCCTTCTCGTCGGGGAGGTCCTCGACGCTCGTCTTGAGCGGGACCTCCTTGATGCCCACGATAGCGACCAGCGCGAGCAGGGCACACGGGATGGCCACCAGGAAGAGGTCGGCGGTGGCGACGGCGAAGGCGTGCTCGTAGAGGGCCTGCATCGCGCTGGGCATGCTCGCCGGGTCGGCGAGCCCGCCGCTCTGCAGGCTCTGGAGCTCCTCGGGGGTGACCTTCCCGCTGGCCACCAGCTCGGGGATGCCGTCGGTGATGACGTCCTCGACCCGGTGGGAGAGCACCGCACCGAGAGCGGCGATGCCCATCGAGCCGCCCATCGACCGGAAGAAGGCGACGACCGAGGAGCCCGCGCCCATGTCCTTGTTGTCGAGGTTGTTCTGCACCGCGAGCACGAGGTTCTGGTTGGTGGAGCCGACACCCAGCCCGACGACGGCCATGAAGGCGCCGACCAGGGCGAGATTGGTGTGCTCGTCGATCGTGCTGAGCAGGTAGAGCCCGATCGGCAGCATGATGCCGCCGAAGAGCAGGTAACGCTTCCAGCGCCCGGTGGCGCTGATCAGGCGTCCGGTGACCATGCCGGCGACGGAGAGCCCGAGCACCATGCAGATCGACATCAGGCCGGCGTGGGTCGGCGTCATCCCGCGGGCGGTCTGGAAGTACTGCTGCAGGTAGACCGTCGCGCCGAACATCCCCGCGCCGACGAAGAACGAGGCAATCGTCGAGAGCACCATGGTGCGGTCGCGGAAGAGCCGCAGCGGGATGATCGGCTCCTTGGCGACCCTGCCCTCGACCAGGATCGCGACGGCGAGCACGACGAGGCTGCCCGCGACCAGGGCGTACGACATCAGCGAGGCCCACTCGAAGGACGCACCACCCAGCGTGACCCAGATCAGCAGCGTCGAGACACCGGCGACCAGCAGGAACGCACCGAGGTAGTCGATGTTGACCTCGCGGCGTACGTGCGGGAGGTGCAGGGTCTTCTGCAGCAGGATGAAGGCGACCACGGCGAACGGGACGCCGACGTAGAAGACGCCGGGCCAGCCGACCGGGGAGTCGACGATCACGCCGCCCACGAGCGGGCCGATGACCGTGGCCAGCGCGAAGACTGCGCCGATGTAGCCGGAGTAGCGGCCGCGCTCACGCGGGGAGACGATCATCGCGATGATCACCTGGATCAGTGCGACGATGCCGCCCATGCCGAGCCCGGCGATGACCCGGCCGGTGATGATCACGGGCATCGACGGGGCCAGGCCACAGATCGCCGAGCCGACGATGAACAGGCCGAGGGCGACCTGCACCAGGACCTTCTTGTTGTAGAGATCGGCGAGCTTGCCCCAGATCGGCGTCGTCGCGGTCATCGCCAGCATGCTCGAGACGACGATCCAGGTGTAGCCGCCCTGGGTGCCGCCGAGGTCGGTGACGATCCGCGGCAGGGCGTTGGCGACCGACGTGCTGGACAGCATGGCGACGAAGAGCGCCATCAGGAGGCCCGAGAGGACCTCCATGATCTGGCGGTGGGTCATCTCCGGCGCGGCGATGGCCTGCGAAGGCTGCGGGGACTCTGACAAGTGCGGGCTCGACTCTCACGAGAGACTGGTTGAATATCGTCAACCAATGTATCTGGTTTTAGTTGCTAAACGCAACTTGTCGTCGGCCGGTCCGCGCGCGGCCGCGTTCTCCGAAAACGGGGCGACCCGCAGGCGGGCCAGGTGGCCGACCCGGTGGATGAGTCCGGTACGCCTGCGGGTCGGGTGGCTGCCGTTGGATTGCCAGCTCCCCATCCATGGTTGGAGGGCTGCTAGCGAGCAGCCACCTCACGCATCCAATCGTTCTTCATCTGATCGGATCACCTCCTTTCCCGTGTGCCTCAACGGTAGGCGTCGAGGCCGGCCGGGTTCAAAGGGTTTATTTCAAGCGGTCGCGGGCTCCTCCTCGACGATCGCGTGGCTGAACTGCGACTGGTAGAGCTCGGCGTACGCCCCACCGGCCTCGAGCAGCTCGGCGTGGTCGCCCTGCTCCACGATCGCGCCGTCACGCATGACCAGGATCAGGTCGGCATCGCGGATCGTGGATAGCCGGTGGGCGATCACGAAGGACGTACGGTCCGAGCGCAGCGCCGCCATGGCGTGCTGCAGGAGCAGCTCGGTGCGGGTGTCGACCGAGGAGGTCGCCTCGTCGAGGATCAGCAGCGACGGCTCGGCGAGGAACGCTCGCGCGATCGTGACCAGCTGCCGCTCGCCCGCCGAGAGGTTGCCGCCCTGGTCGGTGATCAGGGTGTCGTAGCCGTCGGGGAGCGAGTGCACGAACCTGTCGACGTACGTCGCCCGGGCTGCCTCGAGGAGCTCCTCATCGGTCGCGGACGGCCGGCCGTAGCGGATGTTGTCGCGGATCGTGCCCTCGAAGAGCCAGGTGTCCTGGAGCACCATGCCGGTGCGCCCCCGCAGGTCCGCGCGGGGCATCGCGGCGATGTCGACGCCGTCGAGGGTGATCCGGCCGGCGTCGAGCTCGTAGAACCTCATGATCAGGTTGACCAGCGTGGTCTTGCCGGCTCCTGTGGGACCGACGATCGCGACGGTCTGCCCGGGACGGGCCACCAGCGACAGGTCCTCGATGAGCGGCCTGTCCTTGTCGTAGGCGAACGAGACGTGCTCGAAGCGGACCTCGCCGGCGCCGGACGACCCGTCCCTGGTTGCTCCGACGTCGGGCGACTGGTCCTCGGCGTCGAGGAGCTCGAAGACCCGCTCGGCCGAGGCGACGCCCGACTGGAGCAGGTTCATCATCGAGGCCAGGGTGGTGATGGGCTGGGTGAACTGGCGCGAGTACTGGATGAAGGCCTGCAGCTCGCCCAGGCTCAGCGCGCCGCTGGCGACGCGGAGCGACCCGACCACGCAGACCACCACGAACATCAGGTTGCCGACGAACATCATCAGCGGCATCAGGATCCCGCTGATGAACTGGGCCTTGAAGGCGGCGGCGAAGAGCTTGTCGTTCTCCTCGGCGAAGGTCTTCTCGACCTCCTCCTGGCGGCCGAAGACCTTGACCAGGTCGTGGCCCGAGAAGGTCTCCTCGATGTGGCCGTTGAGCTTGCCGGTGCTGCGCCACTGGGCCACGAACTGGCCCTGCGACCGCTTCATCACCGCGCCCGTCACGACCAGCGAGACCGGCACCGCGAGCAGCGCGATCAGGGCCAGCACCGGGCTGATCCAGAACATCATGAACAGCACCGCGACCAGCGTGAACAGCGCGGTCAGCACCTGGCTGAAGGTCTGCTGCAGAGTCTGGCTGATGTTGTCGATGTCGTTGGTGACCCGGCTGAGGAGCTCACCTCGCGGCTGCTTGTCGAAGTAGGACAGCGGGACGCTGTGCACCTTCTTCTCGACATCCTCGCGCAGCCCCTTCACGGTGCCCTGGACCACCGAGTTGAGGATCCAGCCCTGCGCGAAGGAGAGCATCGAGGCGACCAGGTAGACGACGAGCACGACCATCAACGCGTTGCGCAGGGCGTCGAAGTCGACGCCGTGGCCGGGGTTGACGTAGTCCATCCCGGAGAGCATGTCGGCGAGCTTGTCGTCGCCCTGGGCGCGCAGGCCCTCGACCGCCTCCTCCTGGGTCACCCCCGCCGGCAGCTCGCGGGAGAAGATGCCGCCGAAGATGATGTCGGTCGCCTTGCCCAGCAGCCACGGACCCAGCGACATCAGCGTCACGCTGATCGCGGCCAGGACGATCGTCGCGAAGGCGTGGACCTTGTAGGGCGCCATCCTTCTCAGGAGGCGCTTCGCCGAGGGGACGAAGTTCATCGCCTTGTCCCCCACCGCGCCGCCGGCACCCATCGGGCCGGGGCCGCCCTGAGGACGTACGATCCGCTCGGTCTTCTTCATGGTGTCGCTCATGCCGCGGCCTCCTCTGCGCTGAGCTGGGAGGAGACGATCTCCTGGTAGGTGTCGTTGCCGGCGAGCAGCTCCTCATGGGTGCCCTCGCCGACGATGGCGCCGTCCTCGAGCACGAGGATCTTGTCGGCGTCGCGGATGGTGGAGACGCGCTGGGCGACCACGATCACCGTGGCGTTACGGGTCTCGGGAGCGAGCGCGGCGCGGAGCCGGGCGTCGGTGGCGACGTCGAGCGCCGAGAAGGAGTCGTCGAAGAGATAGATGTCGGGGCGGCGTACGAGCGCACGGGCGATGGCCAGGCGCTGCCGCTGACCACCGGAGACGTTGGTGCCGCCCTGGTCGATCTCGGCGTCCAGACCGGTGCCGCCCTCGGGCGCCATCTTCTCCACGAAGTCGCGTGCCTGGGCGACCTCGAGCGCGTGCCAGAGCTCCTCGTCGGTGGCGTCCGGCTTGCCGTGGAGCAGGTTGGAGCGGACGGTGCCGGTGAACAGGAAGGCCTTCTGCGGCACCAGCCCGAGGCAGCTGCGCAGGGTGGTCGGGTCGAGGTCGCGTACGTCGATCCCACCCACCCGGACGACGCCGGCCGTCGCGTCGAACAGCCGTGGGACGAGGCCCAGGAGGGTCGTCTTGCCGGCGCCGGTGGAGCCGATGATCGCGACGGTCTGCCCGGGCCGGGCCTCGAAGGTGAGGTCGTGGAGGACGGGGTGGTCGGCGCCGGGGTAGGTGAAGCCGGCTCCGACCAGGTCGACGTGGCCGCGCCGGGAGATCTCGGTGATGCCGGCGCTCGGCGGGGTCACCGACGTCTCGGTGTCGAGGACCTCGGCGATCCGGTCGGCGCAGACGGCCGCGCGCGGGACCTGCATGAGCATGAACGTGCCCATCATGATCGACATCAGGATCTGCATCAGGTACTGGAGGAAGGCGGTCAGCGGGCCGACCTGCATCACCCCGTTGTCGACCCGGATGCCGCCGAACCAGATCACCGCGACGCTGGCGACGTTGATGACCAGCATCATCAGCGGGAACATCGTCGACATCCAGCGCCCGGCCCGCAGCGCGACGTCGGTGAGCTCGTCGTTGGCCTTGGCGAAGCGCTCGGTCTCCTGACGCTCGCGTACGAACGCGCGGATCACCCGGATGCCGGTGATCTGCTCACGCAGGATGCGGTTGACCGCGTCGATGCGCTCCTGCACCTTGCGGAAGTTGGGGACCATGCCGCGCACGACCACGGTCATGGAGAGGAGCAGCACCGGAATGACCACGGCGAGCAGCCAGGCGAGGCCGGCGTCCTCCCGGATGGCCATCACGATGCCGCCGACCATCATCATCGGCACCATCACCGCGAGCGTGCAGGTCAGCACGGCGAGCATCTGGACCTGCTGGACGTCGTTGGTCGTCCGGGTGATCAGCGAGGGGGCGCCGAAGCGGCCGACCTCGCGGGCGCTGAAGGAGCCGACCTTCGCGAAGATCGCCGCGCGCAGGTCGCGGCCGAAGCTCATCGAGCTGCGTGCGGCGAAGTAGACGCTGGCGATCGAGCACAGGATCTGCACCAGCGCCACGGCGAGCATGATCGCGCCGATGCGCATGATGTAGCCGGTGTCGCCCTCGGCTACGCCCTTGTCGATGATGTCGGCGTTGAGGCTGGGCAGCAGCATGAACGCCGAGGTCGAGAAGAGCTGCAGGATCGCGATGACGACCAGGAATCTCTTGTACGGGAGCAGGTAGTCCCGCATCAGTCGGAGAAGCATTCAGGGGGTCTCTCTGGTCAGGCTGTGCTCGATGAGAATCCCACCGAGCAGCACGTCGATGACGTCCTCGCTGCTCAGCGGCTGATTCGTTCGGTTCAGACCGGGGAGCCAGGCCCCGATCGTGAGGCTGCGCAGCACCAGCGCGGCCTTGCGCGGCGGCAGCCGCAGCTCGTTCGCGTGCGGCTCGAAGACGAGCCGCGTCAGGTTGTCGATCAGGGCCTTGTTGGCCTCGATGACGAACCTCGGTGGACCGTGGGGATGGCGTACGCCCTCGGGGTTCGCCTCCTCCATCACGGCCGAGCGCACGGCCATCATGACGAGGACACCACGCTGCGAGCCCGCGGCCAGCAGGTCGATCACGGCTCGGAGCTTGTCCTCGATGTCGCCCTTGTCCTCGACGACGTCCGCCATCGACTCTCCGGTCCTGACCGGGTCGAAGACGTTCTCCGCCACCGCCCGGTAGAGCTCCCGCTTGTCTCGGAAGTGCCGGAAGATCGTTCCTTCCGCGACTCCCGCCGCCTCGGCGATCAGCCTGGTGGTGGTCGCCGTGCCGTGCTCGATCAGCAGCGTCTCGGTCGCCGCGATGATCGCAGCGCGCCGGTCGGCTGCAGGAATCGGCTTCGCCCGCGTACGTCGTTCGTCCACATCCCGAGGGTAAGTGAGTGAGCACTCACTCACAACCCAATTATTGGGTGAACGGTGGATATCCAAACTCTGTTCGAGAGATGGCGGACTAAGGCATGCTGGGCCCACTGTCTGGCCGACAAGGGCCGTGACAGCGGTGGTCCGACAATCTCGACCACCAGATCCGGAAATGGAGACAGCATGCGTAGGTTGTTGACAGGTGCGACCGCGGTCGCACTGGGGGTCACCGGCGCCCTCGTCATGGCGAACTCGGGAACCGCCACCTCCGACAAGGAGGTCCGCTATGTCGTGGCATATGCCGAGGGATCCTCGGCCGCCACTGCCCGTGCCGCGGTGAAGGCCGCCGGGGGCGAGATCGTCTCGGAGAACAGTGCCATCGGTGTCGCGACGGTGACCGCGGGTGAGGACTTCGCCGAGGCGGCCAACGCCTCGAGCGCCCTCGTCGGCGCGGCCCAGGACAGGATCGTGGGCGCCAACACCCCCGACGGGGCGAGCAACGCCCGCAAGCAGGAGGTGTCGAAGGTCGAGACCGAGATCCGTGGCGGCAAGGGCACCGCGCCCAAGGCGCCGAAGCCCAAGGGAGGCACGGAGCCGCTCTCCGGCCTGCAGTGGGACATGAAGCAGATCCACGCCGCGGAGGCCAACAAGACCGAGCGCGGCAAGGGTGTCCGCGTCGGCATCCTGGACACCGGTGTCGACGGGTCGCACCCCGACATCGCGCCCAACTTCGACGCGAACCTGAGCCGCAACTTCACGACCGACATCCCGGTCGACGCCAACGGCGACAACGTCGACGGCCCGTGTGAGGACGAGCCCGACGCCTCCTGCGAGGACGCGGCCGACGTCGACGAGAACGGCCACGGCACCCACGTCGCCTCGACCATCGCCTCGCCGGTCAACGGCGTCGGCATCACCGGCGTCGCCCCGCAGGCCGACATCGTCAACCTCCGCGCCGGCCAGGACTCCGGCTACTTCTTCCTGCAGCCCTCGGTCGACGCGCTCACCTACGCCGGCAGCAACGGCATCGACGTGGTCAACATGAGCTACTACGTCGACCCGTGGCTGTTCAACTGCACCAACCACCCGGCCGACTCCGCCGCCGACCAGGCCGAGCAGGTCACGATCATCACCGCGATGCAGCGTGCCCTCGACTACGCCCGCGCCCGTGGCGTGACCCTGATCGCGGCCGCCGGCAACCAGGCGATCGACTACACCAAGCCGCAGACCGACGCGAGCAGCCCTGACTACGCCAGCGAGCCCGGCGAGGCCGCCTATGTCCGTGACCTGCTCGACCCGGAGTCGTGCGTCTCGATGCCCACCGAGGGCAACGGGGTCATCGCGGTCAGCGCCACCGGCCCGTCCGAGCGCAAGTCCTACTACTCCAGCTACGGCAACGGCTTCGTCGACGTCGCGGCGCCTGGTGGCGATGGGTACGACACCGCCGACGGCAAGCGCGACTTCGCCGCCAACATCCTGGCCGCCTACCCCTACGACCTGGCCGTGGCCGACGGCGCGATCGACCCGGCGACCGGCGAGGTCCTGGTCCCATGGGCCGTTGCGGACTGCTCCAGCGGCGAGTGCTCCTACTACCAGTACCTGCAGGGCACCTCGATGGCCTCCCCGCACGCCGCTGGTGTGGCCGCGCTGATCGTCGGCGAGTTCGGCAGCCGCGACCTCTCCGGCAAGACCCTCTCGCCCGCCAAGGTCGAGAAGATCCTGCTCAAGTCGGCCACCGACAAGGCCTGCCCGGTCCCGGCGGACTTCACCTATGTGCGCCACCTGCCCGACGGCTCGACGCGGACCAGCACGCACACCTGTGAGGGTGGCGACGCGCCGAACGGCTTCTACGGCAGCGGCATCGTCAACGCCGAGGCGGCAGTCAGCCGCTGACCTGGTGCGGGGATACCCGGTTCATCGGGTATCCCCGCACTTCTCGGGCATTGCAACACCTGAGAGGCATAGCATCCCCGTCACGGGGCCAGCCTCTCCGTGCGCCACTTGCCGCCGTCGCGCCGGTAGACGAGCCGGTCGTGCATCCGCCCCGGCCGCCCCTGCCAGAACTCCACGGTCTCGGGCTCGACCCGGTAGCCGCCCCACTCCTCCGGCACCGGGACCGGCTGGCCCTCGAACTGCGCCTCGACCCGCTCGTACGCCGCCTCCAGCTCCTCGCGCCCGGTCACGACCCGGCTCTGGGGGGAGGCATGGGCTCCGAGCTGGGAGCCGCGCGGACGCTGGGAGAAGTAGGCCTCGACGTCTGCTGCGGAGAGCTCGTGGGCGACGCCGTCGATGCGTACCTGACGCTCCAACGGGTGCCACGGGAAGAGCACCGCGCAGCGCGGGTCGTGCGCGAGGTCGGAGCCCTTCCGGGAGGCGGTGTTGGTGAAGAAGGTGAAGCCCGCGGCCGAGAACCCCTTCAGCAGCACGGTCCGCGACGAGGGCGCGCCCTCCGCCGAGACGGTCGAGACCACCATCGCGTTGGGCTCGACGATGCCCGCGTCACGCGCCTCGGCGTACCACCTCTCGAACTGTTGGAACGGGTCCGCCGCGAGGTCGTCCTCGGTCAGACCGCTGCGGGTGTACGACTCACGAGCGGCCGCCAGCTCAGCTGAGAGATCCATGGTCTCAACCTACGACCTCGTGGAGTCCCCGCGTCGGGGGCTCAGCCCACACGGAGTCAGTTCATGAAGGCCTTGACCTGCGTGCCCGACTCGTCGAGCTTGTCGCCCAGCTGCTCCAGCGCAGACCCGACCTTCGCGAGGAGCTCGGCGATCGTCTCGAGCGAGCCGGAGAGGTCGTCGAGCGCCGAGCCGGCCCCGCCGATCTCCTTCGCCGCACTCGCGATCGACTTGGCCGGACCGTCGGCCATCGGCACCCGGCCGAGCCCCTCGGCGACATCGGCGAGGCGGTCGACGCCCTTGGAGATCGCCGTCGAGATGCCGCCCAGCGAGGTGGCGACGTCACCGAGCGCGTCCTTGACGCCGCCGGCGCCGTCCCCGACCAGCACGGCGCCGGCCTCGCGGGCGCGCCCGCCGGCCGCCTCGAGCCCCTCCCCGAAGGAGTCGAACAGCTGGGGTAGCCGCTCGAGCGTCGCCAGCACGTCCTTGTTCTCGGTGATCAGCTTGATCACCTTGTCGATGTCCTTGGCGTTGAGGCCACCGACGAGCTTCCCGAGGTCCATGGTGGCGACACTAGCGCCGGACCCCTACCACGACCGCGCCCCACGCCCGGGTCGAAGCCAGGATGCGGCACAATGCCCATGACAACAGAGGAACGGAGAAGGTAGTGAGCCAGGTACAGCACGGCCTCGAGGGCGTCGTGGCCTTCGAGACCGAGATCGCGGAGCCCGACAAAGAGGGTTCGGCCCTTCGCTACCGCGGGGTCGACATCGAAGACATCGTCGGGCGGGTCCCGTTCGAGAACGTCTGGGGTCTGCTGATCGACGGCTCGTACGGGCCCGGCCTGCCGCCCGCCGAGGCCTACAACCTGCCGGTGCACACCGGCGACGTTCGCGTCGACGTCCAGGCCGCCATCCCCATGCTCGCACCCGCCTTCGGGTTCGGGCAGACCTACGACATCTCCGACGAGCAGGCCCGCGAGGACCTCGCGCGCGTGGCCGTCATGGTCCTGTCGTACGCCGGCCAGTCCGCTCGCTCCATCCACCTCCCGGTGGTGCCGCAGCGCGAGGTCGACAAGGGCAGCACCCTCGCCGAGAAGTTCCTGATCCGCTGGCGCGGTGAGGCCGACCCGGCTCACGCGCACGCCATCGACGCCTACTGGTCCTCGGCCGCCGAGCACGGTATGAACGCCTCCACCTTCACCGCCCGGGTGATCACCTCCACCGGCGCCGACGTCGCCGCAGCCTTCTCCGGCGCGATCGGCGCGATGAGCGGCCCGCTGCACGGCGGCGCGCCCTCCCGCGTGCTCGGCATGATCGAGGACGTCGAGAAGTCCGGCGACGCGGCCTCCTACGTCAAGGGGCTCCTGGACTCGGGTGAGCGGCTGATGGGCTTCGGCCACCGCGTCTATCGTGCCGAGGACCCGCGTGCGCGCGTGCTGCGTCGCACCGCCCGCGAGCTGAACGCGCCTCGCTACGAGGTCGCCGAGGCGTTGGAGAAGGCGGCTCTGGAAGAGCTTCGCGCTCGCCGCCCCGACCGCGTCCTCGAGACCAACGTCGAGTTCTGGGCAGCCATCGTCCTCGACTTCGCCCAGATCCCGGCCAACATGTTCACCTCGATGTTCACCTGCGCCCGCACGGGTGGCTGGTCCGCCCACATCCTGGAGCAGAAGAAGACCGGCCGGCTGATCCGGCCTTCGGCCATCTACACCGGCCCGGCCCCTCGCCCCGCCGACGCGGTCGAGGGCTGGAACCCCGACTGGGCGAAGTAGCCGCCCGCTGACCCGAGGAACCGACCGGCTCGAGCCGGTCGGTTCCTGCGTTGTGGCGTCAGTTGTCGAGGCGCCGGGCCATGCAGACCACGAGGTCATCGTCCTTGTAGTAGCCGAACGGCTCGACGTCGACGTAGCCCTTGGCCGCATAGAGCCCGATCGCCTCGTGCTGGAGGCCACCGGTGGTGAGGACCATGGCCTCGAAGCCGGCCTCGCGCGCGGAGGCCTCGACGTGGGCGAGCATGCGTTTGGCGAGCCCCTGGCCCTGAGCCTCGGGGACGACGTACATCCGCTTGATCTCGGCGGTCACCACGGTTTCGAACGCGGACTCGCCGGAACGCCGCCAGGCGCCGGAGGCGACCGGGACGTCGTCGAGATAGGCCAGGAAGTAGGCGCCCACGGGCGGCTCGAACATCTCCGGCACCGTCGGGTCGTGGTCGGGCTCGCCGTAGCGTTCGACGTAGAACTCCTGGACCCGGTCGACCAGCCTCGTAGCATCCGGGTGGTCGTAGGCGACCCGGCGAATCTCAACAGACACGTCGGTATTCTGGCCGACGCCCGGGTCTTGCGAGAATGGGTTTATGACGCTGCACATCCCCGCCGACCTCCTGCCCGCCGACGGACGTTTCGGGTCCGGGCCGTCCAAGGTGCCCGCCGGCCGCCTGGAGGTGCTCGCCGCGACCGGGGCGTCGGTGATGGGCACCTCTCACCGTCAGCAGCCGGTGAAGGATCTCGTCCGCCGCGTCCAGTCCGGGCTGGCCGACCTGTTCTCGCTGCCGGAGGACTACGAGGTCGTCATCGGCAACGGTGGCTCGGTCGCGTTCTTCGACCTGGCGACGTACGCCCTGGTGCGCGAGCGCAGCCAGCACGCCGTCTTCGGGGCGTTCGGCAAGAAGTTCCTCTCCGCGGCCAAGGCGGCTCCGTGGCTCGACGACCCGGCGGTGATCTCGGCTGAGCCCGGTGGCCTGGCTGTTCCGTCACACGAGGACGGCGTCGATGTTTACGCCTGGACACATAACGAGACCTCGACGGGTGTGATGGCTCCGGTCGTACGTCCCGCCGGTGCCGGTGCCGACCAGCTCACCATCGTCGACGCGACCTCGGCCGCCGGCGGGCTGCCGCTCGACGTGACCCAGAGCGACGTCTACTACTTCGCGCCGCAGAAGTCGTTCGCCTCAGACGGCGGCCTGTGGCTGGCTCTGCTCTCCCCGGCCGCGATCGCGCGGGCCGAGGAGATCGCGGCGAGCGGTCGACACATCCCGTCGTTCTTCTCGCTGACCGAGGCGATCAAGCAGTCCCGTAGCAATCAGACCGTCAACACCCCGGCCGTCGCCACGCTCCTCCTGATGGCCGAGCAGGTCGACTGGATGAACAACTCGGGCGGGCTCGACGCGATGGTCGCCCGCACCACCGCTTCCTCCGACGCGCTCTACGCGTGGGCCGAGAAGGCGCCGTACGTCCGGCCGTTCGTCGAGGACCCCACCCACCGCTCCCTGGTCGTCGGCACCGTCGAGCTCGACGCCGGCATCGACAAGGATCTCCTCCGGTCGGTTCTGGCGGAGAACGGCGTCGTCGACCTCGACGCCTACCGCGGCGTCGGCACCAACCAGCTCCGGATCGCGATGTACCCCTCCGTCGACGCCGCCGACATCGAGGCCCTCACCACCTGCATCGACTGGGTCGTCGACCGCCTCTGACCCGCCGACTCGGCGCAACTGCCCCACGAACAGTGCCCGAGTCGGCGCAACTGTCCCGACGCGGTTGAGACAGACACGCCGACTCGGCGCTCCTGAGCGGGACAGACGCGCCGACTCGGCGTCAGGAGCTCTTGCGGAAGATGAAGTACGCAGCGACGGCGAGCGCCACGAGCGCGACCGGTCCCAGCGAGCCGCCGGAGTTCGAGTCGCCGTCCGTGCCGCTGTCCTTGTTCTCGGCTTCGTCGCCACCCGCCGACTCGGCCTCCTCGGACGGGGTCGGATCAGCGGTCGGAGACCGCTCGTCGCCGAGCACGTCGCTCACCAGGTCGGGGTCGACGCGGATCACCTCTGCCCGGATGCCCTCACTGGTCACGACGACCTCGCCCGTGGCGGTGACGCCGATGGCCTCGCCCTGCTCCTGGTCGGGCGTCCGGAACGAGCCCACCCGGTCCATCGAGGGCCAGTCGTAGATCGTGGCGGAGTAGTAGCCGCGTACGACCAGGTGCTTGCCGTCGGGGAAGAAGGCGCCGTCCGTGGCCATCGGGATGACGGGGGCGACCTCCGTCAGCCGGTTGGGGCGGTCGGGGTCGAGGCGCTCGGGCACGGCATAGAGCCGCCCGCCTCCCCAGTCCTTCGTGGCGATGAAGACCTGCCCGTCGGGATGGGCCAGCAGCGACTCCGCGTTGTGCGGCCCGTCGGGATAGACGAGCTCGTAGACGGTCGGCGAGACCGTACGCTCACCCCGCCCGACGCGCACCTTCGCGATCCTGATCGAGTCCCAGACGCTGTTGTTGTCGCCGATGTCGCCGACCCAGACGTGCTTGCCGCCCGCGGGCGCGAGCCCTTCGACGTCGACCGGGTCGGCAGCCCAGTGGGTCACGCCGACCGTGGCACCGCTGGAATCGACGGTGAAGACGCGGCCGCTGTCGCCGGAGTCGTTGGTGGTGGCGTACAGGCCCTTCCCGAGCGGGGTCAGCGCGCTGGCCTCGCTGATCGTCGGGTCGGAGAAGGAGAAGAGGACGTCGTCGCCGGCAGCGTGGGCAGGAACGGACGAGATCAGCAGCAGCCCGAGTGCGCCCGCGGCGACGACCGCCTTCATCGTCCGGAGAGCAGCTCGCCGAGCTTCGGACGTACGCCCCACTCGGCCACGAGGTCGTCGTACTCCTTCTTCACCGAGCCGCCCCTGACCGGCGAGCCGGTGCGGATCGCGCGGAGCATGGTGTTGCGCGGGGTGTGCTGGCTCTCCACGAACTGCACGACCTCGACGCGGTAGCCGGCCAGGCGCAGCAGGCTCGCGCGCAGGGCGTCGGTCAGGGTGTCGGCGAAGCGCTCGCGGAGGATGCCGTGGCGGGTGAGCATCGAGTAGGGCACCGGGGTCGGGGCCTTGCGCAGCTGGGCGGCGATGTCGTGGTGGCAGCACGGCGCGGCGAGCACCAGCGGCGCCTCCCACTCGATCGCCCGGGCGAGGGCGTCGTCGGTGGCGGTGTCACAGGCGTGGAGGGCGAGCACCACGTCGGGCTTCTCGTCCAGCTCGACGCCCTCGATCGTCCCGGCCACGAACTCGGCATGCACTCCGAGCTCGGCCGCGATCTTCGAGTTGTGCTCCCGCGACTGCTCCTTGACGTCGACGCCGGTGACGACGACGGGCAGCTCGCGGACCTCGGTGAGGTAGCGCTGGGCGGCGAAGGTCAGGTAACCGTTGCCGGCCCCCAGGTCGATGATCCGCAGCGGCTCCTCGGCGGTCGGCCGGCGGACCTTGCCGGACTTCATCGCGTCGGTCAGGGCCGCGTCGAGCTGGCGCAGGAACTCCTCGACCTGACGGTACTTCGCCTGGCGCGACGGCTTCAGCTTCCCGTCCTTGTCGGAGAGACCGAGCACCCGGAAGACCGGGTCCGACTCCGGCAGCAGCCGCTCCTTCGCCTGGTCGTGGCCGCGTTCGACCTCGACCGGCGCGGTCAGCTCGGTGGTCGAGACGAGGGCGGTCGTCGGCGTCTTCGCCTGGATCTGGGTCTGCTCGGTCGCGGTCGTCACGATCCAGTTGGCGAACGGTTCGTCGAGAAGATCATCCAGTGACGAACTATCTCCTACGGGATGGTTCGCGGTGAACGCCTGGGTCGCGTCGTACGTCGTGATCTGCAGGTGCCGCCCGGCCTTGAGGTCGACGTAGCGGATCTCGGCGCGACGCCACTTCGGCACCGTGCCGCGCTGCTTGCCGGACGCGACCGCCTTGACCAGCTGTTCGGGGTCGAGGATCACCGATCGCATCCGGTTCAGCGCCCGCAGAAGCGGTTCGGACTCCCTGCTCAATTCAGCACCCCGGCAATGACGACCACCAGCAGAAGGGCGACCAGCGCGCCGGGAATGATCATTCGGCGGTAACGCGGGTTCACCGCTTCAGTCTAGGCGTCGGCCGGGCACCAACACCCATCCCCGACCGCGGCACCCGTCAGACCCGCGACGCGAACAGCTCGGCGAGATGCATCGTCGGCACCGAGGCGAGGTCGTCGAGCTGGACGCGACACGACATCCCGTCGGCGAGTACGACCGCGTCGGGATGCGACCGGACAGCCGGAAGAAGATGCGTCTCGGCGACCGCGACCGACACCTCGTAGTGCCCCTCCTCGACACCGAAGTTGCCGGCCAGGCCGCAGCAGCCCGAGACCTTGGTGACCGTCGCACCAGCCCGCTTCAGCAGCGCCTCGTCGACCGCCCAGCCGAGGACGGCGTGCTGGTGGCAGTGCGGCTGCGCGACGACCTCGACGCCGGTCAGGTCGGGCAGCTGCACGCGTCCCTCGCCCACCAACCGGTTCACCAGCTCGGCGAAGGTGAGCATGCCGTCACGTACGACCTCGGCCTCGGGCAGCGCCGAGAGCTCCACCGAGTCCGACCGCAGCGTCGCGGTGCAGGACGGCTCGAGCCCGACGACGGGGACGCCGGAGGAGACATACGGAGCCAGCGTACGAACCGTCTTCTCCATGATCTTCCGAGCATCGTCGAGCTGACCGGTGGTGATCCAGGTGAGGCCACAGCAGGCCTTGTCGCCGATGACGCGTACGTCCAGGCCCTGCGACTGGAGCCACCTGATCGCACCGTGACCGGACTGCGCGAAGAAGTGGTCGGTGAAGGAGTCGGCCCAGATCCAGACGTCGGGGGTCTCGGCGCCGAGGCGGGCGACCGGCGCCGACCGCTTCAGCGTCTTCGGCGCGAACGCCGGGATCGAGCGCCGCTGGTCGATGCCGGCGGTCTTCTTGGCGATCTTCGCCAACGGCGCGACCTTCAGCGAGGCGTTGGCCATCTTGGTGAACGGCGCCGCAAGGCGGGCCCACTTCGGCAGCTGTCCGAGAAGGGCGTGTGAACGCGGCCGCCGCTCCCCGAGGACGTCGTGCTTCTGGTAGAGCGCCTCCGACTTGTACGTCGCCATGTCGATCCCCGTGGGGCAGTCGGACGCACACCCCTTGCAGGCCAGGCACAGGTCGAGCGCCTCACCGACCGCGGGGTCGCCGAGCCCGTCGACGAGCGACCCGTCCAGCGCCTCCTGCAGCACCCGGGCGCGCCCACGGGTCGCGTCCTTCTCCTCGCGGGTGGCGAGGTAGGAGGGGCACATCACCCCGATGGTCTTCGGCGCCACGCACTTGCCGACGCCGGTGCAGCGGTGCACGGCCGCACCCAGGTCACCGGAGTCGTGGATGAGCCGCAGCCCGGTCCGCGGGAGCGCGCGAGGCCGCACCGGACGCAGGTCGTCGGTGATCGACGCGGGTCGCACGATGTTGCCCGGGTTGAGCAGGTCGGACGGGTCACAGATGCCCTTGACCTGCTCGAAGAGCTCGATCGAGGTCTTGTCGTACATCAGAGGCAGCAGCTCCGAGCGCACCCGCCCGTCGCCGTGCTCACCCGAGAGCGAGCCGCCGTAGGTCACCAGCTGGGTGGCGCACGCGGTCATGAACTCCCGGAACACCTGCGCCGACTCCGGCGAGTCCGGCGCGAAGGGGAAGTCGATGCGGCAGTGGATGCAGCCGTCACCGAAGTGACCGTAGGGATAGCCGTGCAGACCGAAGTCAGACAGGATCCCCTCGAAGTCGCGCAGCCACGCGCCGAGGTGCTCCGGCGGGACCGCCGCGTCCTCCCAGCCGGAGTGGGCGGGCGTCGGCAGCGAGACCCCGGCGAGGCCGGCGCCATCCTCCCGGATCCGCCACAGCGCGGCCGCCTCGATGGGATCGACGACCACCCTCGACTCGAGCGCCCCCGACTCGGCAGCGAGGCGTTTCACCAGGTCAGGCGCGTCCTGCCCGGCGACCTCGACCATCAGCCAGCCGGCACCCTTGGGCAGGTCGGGCACCGCCCGGCCCTTGGCGCGCACCAGATCGGCGATCCGGGCGTCCATCCCCTCGCATGCGATCAGCCGTCCCGGCGCCACCTGCAGGAGCGTGGGCACCGCGTCGGCGGCCTCGGCCATCGTCGGGTAACCGAGCACGAGCAGGAGTCGTCCGGGCGAGTCCTCGACGAGTCGCACCGTGGTCTCCAGGACGGTCGCGAGCGTGCCTTCGGACCCGGCCAGGAAGCGGTCGACCCGGCCGCCCTTCTCCGGCAGCAGGTGCTCGAGCGAGTAGCCCGAGACCTGGCGCCCGAAACGCCCGAACTCGGTGCGCACGTGCCCGAGGTTGGCGCCGACAAGTGCCTGGAGCCGCTCGGCGGTCTCCCCGGAGGAGACACCGTCGGCGTAGGCCGCCTGCTCGCCGTTGCCGAAGAGCACGGTCAGCGACTCGATGTTGTCGACGGTGCGTCCGTAGCCCAGCGCACGGTTGCCGCAGGCGTTGTTGCCGATCATCCCGCCGATGGTGCAGCGCGTGTGGGTGGACGGGTCCGGCCCGAACCGCAGCCCGTGCGGAGCGGCGGCGCGCTGCAGATCGGCGTGCACGACGCCCGGATCGATCCGCGCCGTCCGCGCCTCCGGGTCGATCTCGTAGATGGTCCGCAGGTCGCGGGTGTCCACGACGATCCCGGAGCCGACCGCGTTGCCGGCGATCGAGGTGCCCGCACCCCGCATGGTCACCGGAACCCCGACGGATCGAGCCACCGAGTGCACGCCGATCAGCTCGTCGCGGGACTGGGGCCGCACGACGACCGACGGCACGACCCGGTAGAGGCTCGCGTCGCTGGAGTAGAGCGCCCGGGCCAGCGGCGAGTCGTCGACCCGGCTGATCCCCTGGTTGCGCAGCTCATTCACCAGATCCGAGGCAGTCGCATTCACCCGCTCATTGTCACAGACCCCGAGGCCATCGCCGGCCAGCGCCCACCGACGACGCCCGCAACCCGAACCCGTCTCATGTAGCGATATACGACTCTCATATAATGGGACGACCCGCGAGAGGCGGGCCACCCCATACCTCGGAGAGAGACCATGTCCGCCACCCCCGCACCGGCCAACCCGCGCTCCCGCGTGCTCGTCGCCAGTCTCGTCGGAACGACGATCGAGTTCTACGACTTCTACGCGTACGCGACCGCAGCCGTCCTCGTCTTCCCCGCCCTCTTCTTCCCCGCCGGCGACCCGACCACCGCACTCCTGGCGAGCTTCGCCGTCTTCGGCGCCGCGATGGTCGCCCGCCCGGTCGGCGCGATCTTCTTCGGTCACCTCGGCGACCGGCTCGGCCGCAAGACGACCCTGGTGATCTCGCTGCTCACCATGGGCATCGCGACGTTCCTGATCGGCGTGCTCCCGACGTACGCGACGGTCGGGTGGGTCGCCACCGCGCTGCTCGTGCTGATGCGCCTGGCCCAGGGCTTCGCGCTCGGCGGCGAGTGGAGCGGCGCGGCCCTGGTCGCGACCGAGAACGCCCCGGAGGGCAAGCGGGCCATCTTCGGTACGTTCCCGCAGCTCGGCGCGCCGCTGGGCTTCATCCTCTCCAACGGCCTGTTCCTCACCATCGCGGCGCTGCTCTCCGCGGAGGGTGCCGACCCGACCAAGCCGTCCGACGCCTTCCTGGCGTGGGGCTGGCGAGTGCCGTTCCTCTTCTCCGCGGTGATGGTGATCGTCGGTCTGTGGGTCCGGCTGCGCCTGGTCGAGAGCGACGTGTTCACCAAGAGCCAGGACGCCGGCCTGGTCCGCAAGGTCCCGCTGGCCTCGGTCGTGCGCAACCAGGGCAAGCAGCTGGTCCTCGGCACCTTCTTCATGCTGGCGACCTACGTCCTCTTCTACCTGATGACCGCGTTCTCGCTGTCGTTCGGCACCGCCGCCAAGGACCTCCCCGTCCCCGGCCTGGGCTACGGCTACACGACCTTCGTGCTGATGCTGATCTTCGGCGTGATCTTCTTCGGCATCTTCACCATGGTCTCCGGGCCGCTCGCCGAGCGCTTCGGGCGCCGCCGGCTGCTGATCGCGGTCACCCTCGGGATCATCGTCTTCGGCCTCACCTGGGTGCCACTGGTCGACGCCGGCACCCCGGGCGTGCTCCTCTGGCTGGTTCTCGGCTTCTCCCTGATGGGCCTCACCTTCGGGCCGATGGGGGCGCTGCTGCCCGAGCTGTTCCCGACCAGCGTCCGCTACACCGGCTCCGGCGTCTCCTACAACGTCGCCTCCATCCTCGGCGCCGCGGTCGCGCCGTTCATCGCGGTCGCGCTGTGGAAGCAGGCCGACGGCTCGCCCGTCCTGGTCGGCGTCTACCTCTCCGTGATGGCGGTGATCACCCTGATCTCCCTGCTGATCGGCAAGGAGACGAAGGACATCGCCCTCGAGGAGACCGCGGAGAAGGCCACCGCCTGACGGTCTACGGTGGCGAAGTGACCGTCAGGATCCTCTCCGCCACCGACGTACGCAGCATCTTCACGCCGCAGCTCGCGCTTGAGTCCCAGCGAGAGGCGTTCACCCGGCTGGGAGCCGGGGAGGCCGTCCAGCCTCCCCGGCTGCTCGTCCCCGGGCCCGAGGAGTCGGTCTCGTTCTGCTACTCCTCCCGGATCGCCCCCGACGCCCCGGCGGTGAGCAAGTTCGGCAGCGTCAACCCGGCCAACACCGCCCGCGGGCTGGGCGCGGTGCACTCGGTCATCACGGTCCTCGACACCGAGACCGGCGCACCGCGCGCGATCATCAACGGCGACAGCGTCACCGGCCTCCGCACCTCGGCCGCGACCACCCTCGCCATGCAAGAACTCGCTCCCGGTGCCCGCAGCGTCCTCGTCGTGGGCACCGGCGCCCAAGCCCGCGCACACCTCGACGCCTTCACCGTGACGCACCCAGCCGCCGAGCTGAAGATCTTCGGCCGGAACCGGACGGCCGCCACCGAGATCGCCACCCGCCACCGGGCCACCGCGAAGGACGACCTGGAACAGGCCGTACGCAGCGCCGACATCGTCGTCCTCTGCACCTCGTCCCTCACCCCGGTGATCGAGGACGCCTGGGTCACCGACGGGACCGCGGTGGCCAGCGTCGGCTCCTTCGCGCCCGACCGCGTCGAGCTGCCGCCTTCGCTGCTGGCCCGCTCCACCGTCGTCGTCGACCACCGCGCGTCCGCGCTCACCGACTCCGGCCCCGTCGTCGAGGCCGTCGCCTCCGGGTCGGTCGATCCGGACCGCATCGCCGATCTCGGCTCGCTCCTGACCGGCGCCGCCACCCTCACCCGCGACACCACCGGCATCGTCACCTACTTCTCCGTGGGCGTCGGCGTCCAGGACGCCGCCGCGGCAGCGATCATCCTGGTCGCAGCCGAGGAGCGCGATGTCGGCACCCGAGCAGACCTGGACTGAGACCCACGAGACCGACGTCGAGTCGGCTCATCCTGACGCCGATACGTGCCGAGTCGGCGCGTTATGACGAGCCGACTCGACGTTCTTCAGGCAGTCTTCTTCTCGGCGTCGAGAGCCGCGGTGACGACGTCGAGGAGCGGCAGCGTCGCCAGCTCGTCACGGGTCACCCACCGTACGTCGTCGGTGGTGCCGCCCACCTCGACCACTCGTGGCTCCTCGCCGTCGGGGACGGTCGCGGCGAAGATGAGGTGGACGCCGTGGAACTCCTCGTGACGACCGCTCGGCGCGGTGCCGGTGATGTTCACGTCGTGCACGTCGATCAGAGCGCCGACCTCACAGGTGAGACCGCACTCTTCGACGACCTCGCGTGCCAGCGCCTCGCGCGGCTGCTCCCCGAAGTCGACCCCACCGCCAGGCAGCGTCCAGCTGCCCGAGTGATAGCCGAGCGGCGAGATCCGGGTGAGCAGGATCGCGTCGTCGGCATCCCGCGTGATGAACGCGTACGCAGCCAGCCGCTGCATCCGCGCCGGCTTGTGGACCTCGAGGGCATCGGTGACCAGCGGAGACGTCGGGATCTCGCCGCTCACCACCGCGGCGAGTGGCAGCCAGGCGGCCTCCGCGGTGGACCCGTCGACCTCCATCGTCTGCGGCTCGGGAGCGTCATGGGGCACCCAGCCGTCGTAGACGATCCGGATCGCATGGGAGTTGACCCGGCGGCCCAGTCGCCAGGCCTTGGCCTGATGCACGGAGTAGACCCGCGCCTCGATGCCGACCTCGACCGGCACCCCGGCCTCCTCGTAGACCTCACGCACGACCGCGTCGCGCGGGTCCTCGCCGTGGTCGATCCCGCCACCGGGCAGCGTCCACCGCTCCTCCGGCGTGACCTTCTCCGAGAGCCGGCTGAGCAGGATCTCCGGTTCGGCCGCCGCGCCGGCCCGGATGATGACGGCGTACGCCCCCACCCGCTGCACCTTCGGAAGCTTGCGTCGCCGCCCGCTGCGGCCCCGATTCCGCGTCGCCATCAGCTGAACGGAGGTCGGGAGTCGAGGGCGATGGAGCGGCGGCCGGCCCAGCGCCAGACCCTGGCGGCGCGGTCGCGGTCCTCGTCGGTGACCAGGTTGCCCATCCACCGCAGCGCCAGCGTCATCAGCCACTCGGAGCGCATTCCCACAGGTCCGAGAGTGGATACCAGGCGCGGTCGGGTCGCGATCCCGGCCACGCGGCGGGCGATGGAGAACGCCTCGCCGTAGTGCTCACGCAGGGTCGCCGGCCACGCGGTGGCCAGGTCCTCGCCCGCGACGATGGCATCGGCGACCATCCGCCCGGTCTCCAGGCCGTAGTCGATCCCCTCGCCGTTGAGCGGGTTCACGCAGCCGGCCGCGTCGCCGATCAGCGCCCAGTTGGCGCCGGCGACGCCGGAGACCGCGCCACCCATCGGAAGGAGCGCGGACTTCTCCGCCCGCAGCTCACCCTTCAGCCCGAACTCGTCGCGGCACTGCTCGGTGTAGTGGCGCATCAGCGGCTTGATCGCGACGTCCGCGGGCCGCTTCGAGGTGGCCAGCGCACCGGCGCCGATGTTCACCTCGCCGGACCCCAGCGGGAAGATCCAGCCGTAGCCCGGCAGCGCCTCGCCGGACTCGTCACGCAGCTCGAGGTGGGAGGAGATCCACTCGTCGTCGGCCTGGTCGGAGGCGATGTAGGCCCTCCCGGCGACGCCGTAGACGGTGTCCCGGTGCCACTCGCGGCCCAGCACCTTGCCCAGCGGCGAGCGCACGCCGTCGGCCACCACGACCGACCGGCAGGCCACTTCGTGACCGCCCTCGAAGATCACCGCAGCGATCCGGGAACCGTCCCACCGCACGTCGACCGCGCGCACGCCGTCGACCGCGGTCGCGCCGGACTTGATCGCCACGGTGCGCAGGTGGTCGTCGAGCTCGGTGCGCGGCACGGCGGACCCCCACGACGGCAGCGTCCCACCGGGCCACGGCAGGTGCAGCGTCTGCCCGAACCCGTGCGCCCGTAAGCCCTTCGAGACCGGGTGCGCACGCAGCCAGTCCTCCAGCCCGAGCCGGATCAGCTCGTGGGTCGCGCGCGGGGTCAGCCCGTCGCCACAGGTCTTGTCACGCGGGAAGACGGCCGCGTCGGTCAGCAGCACATCGACCCCGGCACGCGCCAGCCAGGCCGCCGCGGCCGAGCCCGCAGGCCCTGCCCCCACGACGAGCACGTCAGCTGACTGCGGAAGGGACGACGTCATGCGCATATCTTCCCAGACCCACCACACGACCGGTCAGAGAACCCTCACCTCCGCCCGGGAGCGGCAGCCTGCTAGGTTATTGCAAGTTGTTCGCATTAGTCCTCGGCGCAGTCTCGGAAGGCCCCCACGTGCACGACCCACTCGGCGTACTCACCCGTCGCCGGCGCGCCGTCATCTGGCTCCTGGGCCTCCTGGCAGCCGCCGTGGCGACGGTCGTCGTCGCGGTCGGGCTGGGCGCTGCGTACGTCACGCCGGGGACGGTCGCCCAGATCCTCGGCCACCACCTCCTCGGCCTGCCCGAGGCCGGCTGGAAGGCCACCGAGGAGGCGATCGTATGGAAGGTACGCCTCCCCCGCGTGCTCCTGGGCGCGCTGGTCGGCTCAGGCCTGGCCATCACCGGCATGGCGCTGCAGGCGATGGTCCGCAACATGCTGGCCGACCCCTACCTGCTCGGGATCAACTCCGGCGCCTCCAGCGGCGCCGCGGCTGTGATCCTGTTCGGCGCGGGCACCGGGCTGGGAGCGTACGCACTGCCCGGCTCCGCCTTCCTCGGTGCTCTCGCGGCGTCGTTCCTGGTGTTCGCGCTGGCCCGCAGCGGTGGCCGGGTCACCTCGTTGCGGCTGCTGCTCTCCGGAGTCGCGGTCGGCTACCTGCTCTACGGCCTGACCAGCTTCCTGATCTTCGCCTCGGGCTCCGCCGAGGGCGCCCGGTCGGTGATGTTCTGGCTGCTCGGCTCGCTCGGCCTGGCCCAGTGGGACGGCCTGCTCGCCGTCGTGGCCGTCGCGGTCGCCACCGCGATCGCACTACTCACACTCGCCGGACGCGGCCTCGACGCGCTCGCCATCGGCGACGAGACCGCTCACACCCTCGGCATCTCCCCCGACCGCTTCCGCACCCTGCTGCTGGTCGTCGTGGCGCTGACCGTCGGGGTGGTCGTCTCGGCCGCCGGCAGCATCGGCTTCGTCGGGCTGGTGGTGCCGCACCTGGCCCGCCGCGCCGTCGGCTCCGCCCATGCCGTGGCCGTCCCGGCGGCCGCGCTCATGGGCGCGATCCTGCTGGTCTGGGCCGACGTACTGGCCCGTGTCCTGCTCCAGCCCCAGGAGATCCCGATCGGGATCGTCACCGCGCTCCTGGGAGCCCCGTTCCTCATCGTCCTCATCCGGCGCTTCTCGGCGCGCGACGTCTGACCACCACCCGCCCGACCCGCCACCAGGAGCCCGACATGATCCGCCCCACGATCGCCACCGCCGCCCTCGTGCTGGCCACGACCACGGCGTGCGGTGCCGACGCCGCCGGCACCGTGGCTGCCGAAGACGGCTTCCCGGTCACCCTCGAGAACTGCGGCGCCGAGGTCACCTTCGACGCGCCACCGGAGCGCATCGTGATGCTGAAGAGCTCCGCGGTGCCCTACCTGCACGCGCTCGGCGTGATGGACCAGGTCGTGGCCCGGGCCGGCGACTACCCGGCCGACTACTACGACCCCGCGACGCAGGCCGAGCTCGACGAGATCCCGCTGCTCACCGACGAGATGGACACCAGCGGCCATCTGCAGATCTCCAAGGAGGTCGTGATCGCCGAGGAGCCCGACCTGGTCCTCGGCGAGGTGGACAACCTCTCCCGGGACACCCTCGACGCCGTCGACATCGACCTGCTCGAGGAGCCGGCGATGTGCCCCGAAGGGGTCGAACATCCTGGTTTCGACGATGTCTACAGCCAGCTCGAGGCCTACGGCCGAGTCTTCGACAAGAGGGACGACGCCGCCAAGGCTGTCGCTGACCTGCGCAAACGGGTGACCGAGCTGGAGACGGAGAAGGTCGGCGAGGGACGTACGGCGGCAGTTCTCTATCCCACCGTCGGCGGCGGCGTCACCTACGCCTACGGCACCCGCTCGATGGCCCACCCGCAGCTGGAGGCGGCCGGGTTCGAGGACGTCTTCGCCGACGTCGACGAGCGGGTCTTCGAGGTCTCGACCGAGGACCTTCTCGAGCGCGACCCCGACGTGATCATCCTGCTCCACAACGCCGGCGACCCGGCCGAGGTCGAGAAGTCGCTCACCCAGCTCGCCGGCGCCGAGGACCTCACCGCGGTCCGGAACGGCGACCTGATGGCCCAGCTGTTCAACTTCACCGAGCCTCCCTCGGCCCTCTCGGTCGACGGACTGGAGCGGATCATCGACAGGTTCGGGCAGTGATCGAGGCCGGCGGGCTGTCCTGGACGTACGGCACCACCACCATCCTCGAGGACGTCGACCTCGACTCCCACGAGGGCCGCGTCCTGGGTCTGATCGGGCCGAACGGCAGCGGCAAGACCACCCTGCTGCGGATGCTCTACGGCGCCCTCCGCGGCAACGGCACCGTCGAGATCGACGGCGACGACCTCGGCCGGCTGCCGGCGAAGGAGGTCGCCCGGCGCCTGGCCGTCGTCGTCCAGGAATCCGGCACGGACACGTCCCTGACCGCCGGCGAGATGGTGCTGCTGGGACGTACGCCGCACCTGTCCGCCTTCGCCAGAGCCGGTGAGCACGACCTGGCGATCGCCGCGGACTGCCTCGAGCGGGTGGGCGGCACCCACCTCGCTCCGCGCTCCTTCGCCGCTCTCTCCGGGGGCGAGCGACAGCGGGTGCTCATCGCCCGGGCACTGGCCCAGGAGGCGAGCCACCTGCTCCTCGACGAGCCGACCAACCACCTCGACATCCGCTACCAGCACGAGATCCTCTCCCTGGTGCGCAAGCTCCGCGCTCCGCGCGGTCACTCCCTCGCTCGGCACGAGCGGACGAGCAAGCTCGCCGCTCGACCTCACTCCGGTCGTCTCGGCACCACGGCGATCGTGGTGCTCCACGACCTCAACCTGGCGGCCCGCTACTGCGACGACCTGGTGCTGCTCGACCAGCGCCGAGTGGCTGCGCGCGGCACCGTCGACGAGGTGCTCCGTCCCGAGATCCTGGAGCCGGTCTACGGCATCGGCATCGAGAGGCTCGAGCTGCGCGAGGAGATCCACCTCCTCTTCCGCCCCTCGAGCTGATCCTCAGATCTCCGGGGCCGCCTCGACCCGGGTCTCCGACGCCGCCTCGTCGTCCGGGTCGACGCCGGGAAGGTGTGCCTCCCAGAGCTCCACGTCCATCACGTACAGCCGCAACGACGCCTCTCCGCGCAGCTCCTCGGGCCGGAACGCCCGGGCCGTACCGACCAGCCGATGGAACGCCACCGCGCACCGCTTCTCGAGCTCGAAGTCAGGCACCTGGCGGGCCATCCCGGTGACGTACGCCGCGCTCGCGCCCGACCCGGGCGGGACCGAGGAGTCGAAGATGACCCCGGCCACGCGCGGGTCGCGCACGATGTTGCGGGAGTGCTGGGCGTCGGGCGCCGAGACCCAGTAGAGGTCCCGATAGCCGTCGTGAGAGAAGTAGACCGGCGACGTACGCGGCCGCCCGTCGGGATCCGAGGTCGCCAGCACCAGATAGGCGACGCTGTCGACGATCCCACGGACGTGTCTGTCCAGATCAGCTGCCATACCCCAGAGGGTAGGCGACTTTCTTACTCGTGACCTGCGTATATACGCGGCAGCTTGTAGCCGTGCTCGGCCAGCACCTCGCGCAGCACGTCCGGCTTGTCGGTGATCAGCCCGTCGACCCCGAGCCCGATCAGGTGCTCCATGGTGGCGACGTCGTCCACCGTCCACGGCACGACCGCGATCCCGCGCGCATGTGCCGCATCGACCAGCGCCTGGGTCGTGAACGGCACGTAGCCCGGGTCCGACACCGAGCCGCCCTGCGGGTCGCCGTGAACCGGCGACACCGCGTCCGCCCCGAACGAGTCCGCGGCCGCGACGTACCTCTCCTGCAGCGACCCCTCGAAGTCGTCGATGTCGATCCCGCCCAACCACGGCGAGGCGCCCGGCCGTCCCTGCTGGAGGAACTGCTGCCCATTGGTCAGGGCGACGATCGGCAGCCGTGGCTCGACCTCGCGGAACCGCTTCAGCGCACCCCAGTCGAAGCTCTGGATGGTGACCTGGTTGCGGATGTGTGCGCGCCTGATCTCGGCCAGAACGACGCGTACGAACTGCTCGCGGGGCGCGGTCTGCTCCGGCGCCCCGGCCTCCACCTTGGTCTCCACATTCAGCGTGACCTGCCCGGCGTGGTAGCTGTTGACCAGCGCGAACACCTCCGAGAGCAGCGGCATCCGCTCCCCCGGCGACAGCTCCTGCCGGGGGAACTGCGGCTGGCGCAGCGAGCCACAGTCGATCGTGCGCACCTGGGCGAGCGTCAGGTCCTTGATGTAGGTCCGGTTCGGCACGTACGGGAACTCGGGGTCGCCCGGGAACGCCGGTGCGGTGTCGACGCACTTGGCCGGGTGAGGGTCCCGGTCATGGGTCACGACCGCGTGGCCGTCCTCGGTGATCTGCACGTCGAGCTCGAGGGTGCTCACACCCAGCTCGAGCGCCCGCGCGAAGGCCGGCAGCGTGTTCTCCACGGTCAGTGCGATGCCACCGCGGTGCGCCTGGAGGTCGAAGGTACGTGGATCGCTCCCGGCGTACGCCGGGGTGACGGCAGAGCTCGCCAGGAGCGCCGCGGTAACGAGGAGGCCTGCTCGGACACGTCTCATGCCCGCCAGGATCTCGGCTCCGGATGGCCGCTAGTGGAACGCTCGATGAGACAGGAGCGACACGTTCTTGTCGGCACACCCGGTCGTCTTGTGACGGACGAACTGGGAGTCGTAGGAATCCGGAACGTAGACCCGGAACCCGTCCACCTCGGTCGGCTTGCACTCCGAGGCCGGGTAGTTCTCGGCGGTCGACTCCGCGACCGCGCTCACCGCCACCTGGCCCGGCTTCATGATGACCTTGCGCCAGGTGCCCTCGCGCTCCGCCGGCGCACCGATCTGGGTGCCGTCGCCGCCCCCGACGTAGGAGAGTCCGCCGAAACCACCCAGTGAGCACGCGTGGTCGGAGACGTTGGTCAGGGTGATCTCGCCGAACCTCGACCCTGCACCCGCCTCGGTGGCGCGATAGCCGGCCTTCAGGTCGGCGTTGGCGCACTTCGGCGTCACCGGATCCGGTGACCCGGGATCGGCAGCCCGAGACTCAGTCCTCACCGGCGAACCCCCCGTGGCCGCCGGTGAGGACTGAGTCGGGGACGATGACGCACTGCTTCCCGAGGTGGGATCCGCGGTCCCGGAGGCAGATGGTGAAGAGTCGACCGCCCCGTCCTTCGTCGACCCGCAACCTCCCACCGCGAGCACGCCGAGGATCCAGACGCCGACCACCATCAGCCGTAGGTGCCGCATCTTTGCTCCTCGAGTAGCAGATGCCAGCTAGATAACCCAGCCAGTTAACTCATCGTCCTACCCCTGAGACGCGTGGACCTCAGGGTTCGTTGCGTCCGATCCCGAGAAAATCTCAGACCCTGTCGTCGTACGCCGTGCGGGCCTCGTCCACCTCGGCCATGTGCTCCTCGGCCCACTCCTTGAGGTGGGCGAGGACGGGCAGCAGCGTGTGCCCCAGCGGCGTCAGCTCGTAGTCGGTCCGCACCGGCACCGACGGCGTCACCGTGCGGGTCAGCAGGCCGTCACGCTCCATCCTGCGAAGCGACTGGGTCAGCATCTTCTGGCTGACGCCTTCGATGTGCGAGGCCAGCTCCGAATACCTCAACGGCCCGCGGAGACCCAGCGCGACGATCGCCAGGCTCACCCACTTGTCGCCGATCGTGTCCAGCAGCCGCCGGCTCGGACACAACGCCGAGAACGCGTCGAACCCGCTGTGCTCGAATTCGCTGGGCCGCTCGGCCGTCGTCGTCCCCATGGCAGACCTCCAGGTGCGTACGCCACTTCAAAGTGCCTTCTTCCCAGAAGAGAGTAGGGCACCGAAAGTAGTGCATGCAACCAGTCGACCACACCAGAGGACGAAACACCATGTACGCACTCATCTCCCGCGCCGGCGACCCGACCCCGCACCTCGAGGAGCTCCCGGCCCAGCCGCTCGGCTCTGGCGAGATCCGGATCGAGGTGGCTGCCGCCGGCTTCACACTCTTCGACGCCTTCGTCGCCGCCGACCATGCCCCCATCGGCCTTCCCGATGTGATCGGCCTCGGTTTCGACTTCAGCGGTGTCGTCACCGAGGTCGGTCAGGCGGTCTCCGGGTTCGCCGTCGGGGACCGGGTCGCCGGATTCCACGGCGACCCCGCCGCTGGCGCCCGTGCCCACGCCACCGAGGTCGTGCTCGCGGCCACCGACGCGGCGAAACTGCCCGACGGCCTCTCCCTCGAGGCCGCCGCCGCAGCCCCGCTCAACGCACTCACCGCCCGCCAGGCGCTCGACCTCCTCGGTCCCGAGCGCGGCAGCCTGCTCATCACCGGAGCCGCCGGCGGCGTCGGCCTGTGGGCACTGGCTCTTGCGAAGGCCGACGGCTGGAGGGTCGACGCCGTCGTACGTCCCGGCACCGAGCACCTCGCCACCGGCGCCGACCACGCCATCACCGAGATCGAGCCGCACGCGCACGATGCCGTACTGGACCTCGCCGCGCTCAACGGCCCGGCACTTGCAGGCGTACGCGACGGCGGCCGCTACATCAGCGTCAAGCCCGGGCGGGCGCCGGAGCCCGAGCGCGACATCGAGGTCTCGACCGTGATGAGCCACGCCGACGGGGCGACTCTCACCGACCTGCTCCGGTTGGCGGCCGACGGCACGGTGCCGACCCGGATCGCCGCGACCCGTCCGCTCAGCAAGGCCGCCGAGGCTTACCAGGAGGCGACGGCGGCGCCCGGGTCCGACGGACGCTGGCTGCTGATTCCGTGACGTACTGGATCTCGACGCGACAAGGCCCCGCCAGGCAAGCCTGGCGGG
>NZ_JBHVKJ010000009.1:0-115580 GCF_042798275.1 Nocardioides sp. NPDC057767
GTGTATAAGAGACAGCGTCATGACGAGCCGACTCGGCGGTGAATCCCGTCAGTTCGTGCCGACTCGACAGAGGCTAGGTTTGCTTCCATGAAGCATCACCGGGGACGGCACGTCGACATCGAGTCCGTCGCGGAGCTGGACGGGCACGTGGCCGCCGGGGCGGGCAGTCTGAAGGGATGGCGGCTGCGGGCGCTGGATCTGAGCTCGCGCTCGGCCACGCTGCGCGAGACCGAGCTCGCCGGGGCGACGTTCCTCGGGTGCACGTTCGCCCCGGGGGACGTCGACTACGCCGAGAACGAGGGTGCACTGGTCATGCCGGTGATCCCGGAGGCACCGGTCGACGTCTACCGCTCCCGGCTCTACACGCCCGAGGAGCTCTACGACGACCCGATCTACGCCCGGAGCCTGGACGCGAAGGCGTACGCCTGGCTGCAACAGCCGCTCGATGCCGACGACGAGCTCGCGATGACCCTGCACGACCACGCGATCGACGCCGCTCTGGAGGCGTGGGTGCGCGCCCGACGCGACGAAGGGACGCGGATCGTCGGCGTGATGGGCGGGCACGCGCTGCAGCGGGGCGAGGAGGCGTACGCGACCGCAGCCCGCCTGGCCCAGCACCTGGCGAGCCGCCACGTGGTTGCCACCGGCGGCGGCCCCGGGGCGATGGAGGCCGCCAACCTGGGCGCCTTCCTCGCCGGGGCACCGAAGACCGCCCTGGAGGACGCGCTCGAGTCGCTGGCCGCGGTGCCGTCGTTCCGCCCCTCGATCAGGGCCTGGGCGCAGGTGGCCCTCGGCGTACGCAACCGGGTGGAGGGCAGGCCCGTACGGTCATTGGGGATCCCGACGTGGCACTACGGCCACGAGCCGCCCAACGTGTTCGCAGGCGCGATCGCGAAGTACTTCCGCAACGCCACCCGCGAGGCGGTGCTGCTGGAGGTCTGCGACGGCGGGATCGTCTTCCTGCCGGGCGCCGGGGGCACCGTGCAGGAGGTCTTCCAGGACGCCTGCGAGAACTACTACGCCGACACCAGCGCGGTCGCGCCGATGGTGCTGGTCGGGCGACGCTACTGGACCGAGGAGCTGCCCGTCTGGCCGCTCCTGCAGGCCCTCGCTCGTGGCCGCGCGATGGAGGACCACGTCCACCTCGTCGACACCGCCGAGGAGGTCCTCGAGGTCATCGCAGCTGGCGTGACCGGATGACGTCGCGGTAGTGGTCGACGAGGGCCGCGTTCACCGCACCCCAGGACTTGTGCGCGACGCTCTTGCGGGCCTCACGCCCCATCCGCAGCCGCAGCTGGGGGTCGTTGTGAAGCAGCGCGACATGGGAGCCGAGGTCGTCACGGCTGCCGGGCTCGTAGAAGAACCCGGTGACGCCGTCGGCGACCAGGTCCAGCGGCCCGCCGGAGCGTGGCGCCACCACGGGGACGCCGGAGGCGAGCGCCTCTTGGACCGCCTGGCAGAACGTCTCGTGGGAGCCGGTGTGCACGAACACGTCGAGCGAGGCGTACGCAGCGCCCAGCTCCTCCCCCTGCAGCACGCCCAGGAAGGTCGCCTTCGGGAGCAGCTGGCGCAGCTCACGCTCCTGGGGACCACCGCCCACGAGCACGACCCGGTACGCCGGGTTGCGCGCGAGCGCGGTCAGCAGGTGCAGCTCCTTCTCCTGGGCCAGGCGGCCGACGTACCCGACGATCGTCTCGCCGTTGGGCGCGAGCCGGGCGCGCAGGTCATGATCGACCCGGCTCGGGTGGAACAGCTCGACGTCGACGCCGCGCGGCCACAGACCGGTGCGCTGGACGCCGAGGCCCTCGAGCTGGGTGAGGGCCGAGGAGCTCGGCGCCAGGGTGCGGTCGGCGGCCGAGTGGGCCTGCCGGGTGAGCATCGCTGCCGCCTGCGGGCCACCGACCGCCTTGTACTTGTCCCAGAAGCCCACCAGGTCGGTCTGGTAGATCGCCACGCTCGGGATGCCGAGCTCCTTGGCCACCAGCACGGCCTGCCGACCGAGCAACGCGGGCGAGGCGACGTGGATGACGTCGGGGGCGAACCGGCGCATCACCGCGCGCAGCTTGCGCCGCGTCTCGAGACCGACGCGGAAGTCCTTGTAGACCCAGAACGTCGCGCCCCGGGTCCGGGTCACCGGGAACCCGGCATACTCGGTGGGTCCGGTGGGGGCGACGACCTCGACGGTGTGACCGTCGACGGCGAGATGCTCCAGGACGCGGCGTACGGAGTTCGTCACTCCGTTGACCTGCGGGAGGAACGACTCCGTGACGATGAGGACACGGAGCGGCTCCGAGTTGGCGGCGACCATCGGGACCCGATCGAGGCTGATGCTCATGTTTCTGATCGTGAGCGTCCTCCGGCAACGTGATCCCCGACTTGGTTGACGTGTCGGTGAACCTACCGTGGCCAGAACTCGGTGCCGGACGACAGATAGTCCAGGCGGTGTCATCAGCGGAAACGCTGCGTGACTCTCAGAAATCTGTCATCGCACCATCGTCGTCGACAGAAGCCGGTGAGCCCTCGTTCCTAGGCTCGCGACGTGCTGCGCGCGGCATCGTGAAGGGGGACGTACGCGGGCCGGGCCATTCGGGCCGGTCCGCGTACGTGGTGCCGATCGGCCGCGAGGGGTTGCCGTCCGCTCGCCCGTCTTGCCACGATCGCGGCATGACCACCGACGAGGAGCACATCCGGCCAGAAGGCGTCGACGACCTCACCGTCGAGGCGCTCGGCACCATCAGCGAGGCACTCGAAGCGATCGAGATCGCTCGCGGTCATCTGTACGCGCTGCATCGCATCACCGGCACGGCCGACCTCACTCTCGGCAAGGGCGTCCAGCAGCTGCGCGAGGCCGGCCACAGCGAGCTGGCGGACACGTTCGAGCGCGAGCTCGTGGGACGCAACGTGCTCTACGGCAGGTGGACGTTTCAGATCGTCGAGGAGTACGACGACGGCTACTACGCCACCTTCAAGCGGCTGGAGAAGGAGGCACGCGACACCCTCGTCGAGGGCAAGCGACACCTCTACGAGTCGGAGATGAAGGAAGCCCGCCGCACCCGAGGTCGCGACGGGCACGAACAACGGCCCGAACCAGAGGCCTGAGCCGGCCGATCGTGCAGTCCTCGTTGCGCGAGGACACGGCCCCAGCGGCTACTCGGCGGCGGCGAGCTGGCCGCAGGCACCGTCGATCTCGCGGCCGCGGGTGTCGCGGACGGTCGTGGAGATGCCCTTGGCCTCCAGGCGGCGTACGAACTCACGCTCGTCGGCCGGGTCTGACGCGGTCCACTTCGAGCCGGGGGTCGGGTTGAGCGGGATCAGGTTGACGTGGACCCAGCCCCAGTCGCCGTAGCCGTTCAGGACGTCGGCGAGGAGGTCGGCGCGCCAGGCCTGGTCGTTGATGCCGCGCATCATCGCGTACTCGATGGAGACGCGGCGCTTCGTGACGCGCGCGTAGTTCCAGGCGGCCTCGACGGTCTCGGCGACCGAGAAGCGGGTGTTGATCGGGACCAGCTCGTTGCGCAGCTCGTCGTCGGGCGCGTGCAGCGAGAGGGCGAGGGTCACCGGGATGCCCTCCTCGGTGAGCTGCTTGATCCTCGGGACCAGGCCGACCGTCGAGACGGTCACGTGGCGGGCGGAGAGGCCCAGGCCTTCGGGGGCGGGCGAGGTGAGGCGGCGTACGGCACCCATGAGCGCCTTGTAGTTGGCCATCGGCTCCCCCATGCCCATGAAGACCACGTTGGAGAGGCGGCCGGGACCGCCGGGGATCTCGCCGCTGGCCATCTGCCGCGCGGCGACGACGACCTGGTGGACGATCTCGGCGGTCGACATGTTGCGCTCGAGGCCGCCCTGGCCGGTGGCGCAGAACGGGCAGGCCATGCCGCAGCCGGCCTGGGAGGAGATGCAGACGGTGGCGCGGTCGGTGTAGCGCATCAGCACCGACTCGACCAAGGCGCCGTCGAAGAGCTTCCACAGCGTCTTGCGGGTGGTGCCCTTGTCGGCCTCCTGCTGACGGATCGGCGTCATCAGGTCGGGCAGGAACGTGTTGACGAGTTCTTCGCGCTGATTCGCCGGAAGATCGGTCATCTTGGCCGGGTCGTCGACCAGCCGCTCGAAGTAGTGCACCGAGAGCTGCTTGGCGCGGAAGCCCGGCAGTCCGGCCTCCTTCGCCGCGTCCTGTCGGCCGGCCAGGTCGAGGTCGGCCAGGTGGCGCGGCGGCTTTCCGCGACCCTTGGGCGGCGCCATCACCAACGGCAGGCGGCGCCCTTCCATCGCGGCGGCCTCTGCCTCGGGGCTGTGCGGGGCAGGTACGGTCACTGGGTCGGGCTCGGTCACCCCTCCAGTGTCCCACCGGGGTGCGGGGTAGGGCGAAACCTCGATCCGGCCCGACCGGTCAGCCCGTCTTGAGCAGGATCCAGAACACCAGCGCGCCGACGCCGACCACGACCAGCACGGTCAGGATGATCCCCAGCCAGACGAACTGGGCCAGACGGCGGGTCTTGCGCGGGATCAGCAGCGCCAGCGGCACGAGCAGGGTCAGCGCCACCCACGGGAACAGCTCCTCGGCCCGCTCCTGGCCGACGACCCAGGTCAGCAGGGCACCCCAGGTGCCGGGAACCAGGATCGCGTAGGCCAGGCCGAGATAGAACCCGACCAGAGCGGCGACGGTCGGGTGCGAGTCGTGCAGCCACGCCCACAGCCCACCGGACCCCGAGGACTCCTCCTCCGGGCCGTGATCAGCCTCGACTTCTGGATCGGGGTCCACGTCGAGGTCCGCGGGACGCTGGGTCACTCTTCAACCGTAGCGCCGAACCCAGCCCGTCTTTGGTAAAGAATCGCTGCCGTGGCGAACTCGGCGACCCCACGCGATCAGACGTCGACGGTGAACACGTCCGGGAAGCCGAGGCCCCGCCACCGGACGAGGTCCGGCGGCGCGCCGGTGAGGTCGCTCGCCAGGACGGTCCACGCGGTGCCGTGGCCGACGAGCACGACGTCCTCGCTCGCGTGGGCCGAGAGGATCCCGGAGACCGCCTTGGTCACACGGGTCCGGCACTCGGCAAGCGGCTCCCAGCCGTCGTACGCAGCCACGGCAGGTTCCGCGAAGGCGCGCTCGACCGTGGCCTCGAAGTCATCGATCCAGTCGGCACCACGGCGGTGCTCGCACAGCGCGTCGACCACGCCGACCTCACCGTCGGTGAGCAGCTGGGCGGTCTGCCGCGCCTTGGGCTCGGACGAGGAATACCACGCCGCCCCGGCCGGGAGACGGTCACGCAGAGCCCAGACGTCGTCGAAACCGGCCGGATCGAGCTCCCAGTGCTCCGCGGCGACGCCGCGGACCTGGAGGGGTCGGCCATGGCGTACGAGGTGGAGCATCAGAAGTAACCCCCTCAGAAAACCGCGTAGTGGAGGATCAGCCAGACCGGCGCGACGGTCGCCAGGAGCGAGTCGAGGCGGTCCATCAGGCCGCCGTGGCCGGGGATGATCTGGCTCATGTCCTTGATGCCGAGGTCGCGCTTGATCACCGACTCGACCAGGTCGCCGAGGACTGCCATCACGCAGGCAACCACGCCCAGCGCGACACCGACCCACCAGGATCCGTCGAGCAGCCACACGACCAGGCCGACGCCGGTCGCGACGGTGAAGACCACCGAGCCGGCGAAACCCTCCCAGGACTTCTTCGGCGAGATCACCGGCGCCATCGGGTGTCGGCCGAAGAGGACCCCGGCGACGTAGCCACCGATGTCGGACATGATCGTGAGCAGGACCCAGACGATGATGCCGCGTACGCCGTCGTCCGAGAGCCCGCCCGAGGTCCAGCCGCCGCCCTCGCCGAGCATGAGCGCGACGAAGGATCCCAGGAACGGCAGGTAGAACAGCGTGAGTACGGACGCTGCCGACGTACGCACGTAACCCTCGACCCCACGACGCAGCACCCACAGCATGATCACCAGAGCGGTGACCGCCGTGGCCGTCACCAGCGCGTCGGAGCCCAGGAAGTAGGCGACCAGGACCATCACCGTGCCGCCGATCATCAGCGGCTGCTCGGGGACGTCCATGTCCTTGGCCATGAGACCTCGGTGGAGCTCCCAGGTGGCCGCGACGACACAGCCGACGACGATCAGCATGAACGCCGTCTTCACGAACATCAGGCTGAGCGCGATGGCAACCAGCAGGACGACCGCCGAACCGATCGCAGCGGGCAGGTTGCGGCCGGCGCGGCCGTAGTCCTTCTTCGGTGGCTCGGAGGCTGATGAGGAAGGAGACGGCGGCGTCTGGCTCACAAGGGATTCCTTCATGCTCAGGTCTTTCTTCTGGATCCCGACCGCGCCGCTTGTGGGGCTCGCTACGTCGCTGACTGGATCTCGACACGCGGTCGCCGCTTCGCAAGCTCAGCGGCGCGCTCGCTCGATCTCTTCGCGTTGTGACCCTGCGACTCCGTCGCAGGGTCACAGGCTCAGACCTCGAGCAGCTCGGCTTCCTTGGACTTGAGCAGGTCGTCGATCGCGTCGGTGTGCTTCTTGGTGAGGCTGTCGAGGCGCTTCTCGGCGCCGGTGACGTCGTCCTTGCTCGCCTCGCCGTCCTTCTCGAGCTTCTCCAGACGCTGCTTGGCCTTCTGGCGCACCTGGCGCACCGAGACGCGGCCCTGCTCGGCCTTCTCCTTGGCGAGCTTGATGTATTCCTTGCGGCGCTCCTCGGTCAGCTCGGGGAAGACCGCACGCAGGATCTTGCCGTCGTTGGACGGGTTGACGCCGAGGTCGGAGTCGCGGATCGCCTTCTCGACGTTGGCCATCGCGCCGATGTCGAACGGGGCGATGTTGATGATCCGCGGCTCGGGGCTGGTGAAGGAGGCGAGCTGCTGGATCGGTGTCGGGGTGCCGTAGTAGTCGACCAGGATCTTGTTGAACATCTGCGGGGTGGCCCGGCCGGCGCGGATGGTGGCGAAGTCCTCACGCGTTGAGTCCACCGACTTCGCCATCTTGCTGTCGGCCTCGTTGAGGATGTCGTTGATCACCAGATGCTCCTGTGCGCTCGAAAGTGTTGTGGGTGTGGGGTGGCGTGTGGCTCGCGCCGCTCAGCCGGCGGTGACGAGCGTACCGATCTTCTCACCCTGGACGATGCGGTAGATCGCACCCTCGTCCTCAGCGCCGTAGACCACGATCGGCATCTTGTTCTCCATGCAGAGGGCGAACGCGGTGGCGTCGGCGATCTTGAGCTGCTTCTGCAGCGCCTCGCCGAAGGTGAGCTCATCGTACTTCGTCGCCGTCGGGTCCTTCTTCGGGTCGGCGGTGTAGATGCCGTCGACGCCGTTCTTGGCCATCAGGACGACCTCGGCGTGGACCTCCAGGGCCCGCTGGGCGGCGACGGTGTCGGTGGAGAAGAAGGGCATCCCGGAGCCGGCGCCGAAGATCACGACGCGACCCTTCTCGAGGTGCCGCATGGCCTTGCGCGGGATGTAGGGCTCGGCGACCTGGCCCATCGTGATCGCGGTCTGCACCCGGGTGTCGACGCCTTCCTTCTCGAGGAAGTCCTGCAGGGCCAGGCAGTTCATGACCGTGCCGAGCATGCCCATGTAGTCGGCGCGCGACCGGTCCATGCCGGCCTGCTGCAGCTCGGCGCCACGGAAGAAGTTGCCGCCACCGACGACGATCGCGACCTGCACGCCAGAGGCGGCGACGGCCGCGATCTCCTTGGCGATCGAGGCGACCACGATGGGGTCGACGCCGACCTCGCCACCGCCGAAGTTCTCTCCGGACAGCTTGATCAGGATGCGCTGGTAGCGGGTCATGCCGTGGCCTTTCCTCGGGCGACGTCTTGCGGGGTGGTGCCGGTGGGGGTGGCGTGCGAAAGGGCCGGTCCGATGATCACCATTCGGTTCATCGGACCGGCCCTTTCGTCGTACGTTGCTGCTCAACCTAACTGATCACGCCTCGCGGCGCGGGAATCAGGCTCGGTTCAGGCGCCGACGTCGAAGCGGGCGAACTGCTTCACCTGCGTGTTGGCGGCGTCGAGGACCTGCTTGACGGACTTCTTCGACTCGAAGACCGACTCCTGGTCGAGCAGGACGATCTCCTTGAAGAACGCCTTGATGCGACCCTCGACGATCTTGGCGACGGCAGCCTCGGGCTTGCCCTCCTCGAGCGTCTTCTTGGTGAGGACGTCCTTCTCGGCGTCGACCACGTCGGCCGGCACCTCGTCGGAGGTGAGGTACTGCGCCTTGAGCGCGGCAGCCTGCTGGGCGGCCTGCTTCGCGGCCGCCTCGTCACCCTCGTAGGCGACCAGGACGCCGAGGCTCGGCGGCAGGTCGGAGGCCTTCTTGTGCAGGTAGACCGTGGTCTCACCCTCGAAGTAGGCGACCTGGCCGAGCTCGATCTTCTCGCCGATGGTGCGGGCGAGCTCCTCGACGGTCTCGCCGACGGTCTTGTCGCCGAGCGAGACGGCCTTGAGGGCCTCGAGGTCGTTGATCTTGTTGGCGTCGGCGGCGTCGGCGATCTGCTGGGCAGCGGCGACGAAGCCCTCGTTCTTGGCGACGAAGTCGGTCTCCGAGAGGAGGCTGACCAGCGCGTTGCCGGAGGCGGCGACGAGGCCGGCCGAGGTGGTGCGCTCCGCGGCGCGGGCAGCAGCCTTGGCCGTGCCCTTGACGCGAAGGATCTCGACAGCCTTGTCGAAGTTGCCGTCAGCCTCGTCGAGCGCCTTCTTGCAGTCCATCATGCCGGCCTGGGTCAGCTCACGGAGCTTCTTGACGTCGGCAGCGGTGTAAGCCATGTGTGTCTTCCTCTGACTTGTTAAGTGGCTCTTGGGTGGACGATGAGGCTCAGGCCTCGGCCGGGGCCTCGGGGGTTTCGGCGGGGGTCTCCTCGGCGGCCTCAGCAGCCGGGGTCTCCTCGGCCTTGGTCTCCTCGGCGGCCGGGGTCGCGAGGAGCTCGCGCTCCCACTCGGCCAGGGGCTCCTCGGCGGTGGCGCCCTCGGTGCCCTCGGTCTTGCCACCGGAGCGGGCGATGAGGCCCTCGGCGACGGCGTCGGCGACCACGCGGGTCAGCAGGCCGACCGCGCGGATGGCGTCGTCGTTGCCCGGGATCGGGAAGTCGACCTCGTCGGGGTCGCAGTTGGTGTCCAGGATGCCGACGATCGGGATCCGGAGCTTGCGAGCCTCCTCGACGGCGAGGTGCTCCTTCTTGGTGTCGACGATCCACACGGCGGACGGGGTGCGACCCATCTCGCGGATGCCGCCCAGGGTCTTCTCGAGCTTGTCACGCTCCCGCTTCATCTGCAGGAGCTCCTTCTTCGTGCGGCCCGAGCCGGCGACGTCGTCGAAGTTGACCTCGTCGAGCTCCTTGAGGCGGTTGATCCGCTGGTGCACGGTCTGGAAGTTGGTGAGCATGCCGCCCAGCCAGCGCTGGTTGACGTAGGGCATCCCGACGCGCGTCGCCTGCTCGGCGATGGCCTCCTGGGCCTGCTTCTTGGTGCCCACGAACATGATCGTGCCGCCCTTGGCCACGGTCTCCTTGATGAAGGCGTAGCTGCGGTCGATGTAGGCCAGCGACTGCTGCAGGTCGATGATGTAGATGCCGTTGCGGTCCGTGAGGATGAACCGCTTCATCTTCGGGTTCCAGCGACGGGTCTGGTGTCCGAAGTGGACGCCGCTCTCGAGGAGCTGGCGCATGGTCACGACTGCCATGATGTTTTTTCTCCTAGGTGGTGGCCCGCGTGTGCACCGCTGGTGGCTCGACCTTGCGTTTCTCGAGGTCGGGCGGGTGTCGGCGCGAGCCGGTCGGTTTTCAGTTTCGCGCCCATCGGTGGTGATGGGCCCTGACGCCTGCACGCGGTCCGACCTGAGCGTGATGCTCGGGACTGAGGGCCGCGCCCGCGGGCGACCGGCGTCTCGGAGCGAGACACCGTCGCGGTCTGCTGGCGTGCGAAGTCAGCCCACAGGGGGCTGCCGGTCCAAGACTAGCCGTCGACGGGGGTCTCGGGCCAATCCCGCGCGGCTGGCTCCTTCGCGGGCCGATCGGTGTCCACAGGGGCATCTCGGGACGGGGTTGTCCACAGGACGTACGAAGCCCGTTGTGCGGGTCCTCGTCCCGGGGTTGTCTGCTCGTCATGACCTCGTTCTGCCTCACCGACCGGGCCCGCGCCCTCGTCGCGGCCCTGTTCCTCGTCGTCCTCATCGCCCCCGCAGGCCCAGCCCTCGCAACGCCACGTGTCGAGGTGGCGCCGCCAGGCGCCTCGCTGGGTGGGGCTGGGGGTCACGGCGAGGGTCCGAGTCCGGTCGGAGGGGCTGAGGAGGTGCCTCAGGGCGAATGGCCGCTGGCTCCCCGGCCGGAGGTGGTCCGTCGCTTCGACCCGCCGGACGCTCCGTGGGGTGCGGGGCATCGCGGCGTGGATCTGGCGGGGCCACCGGGGGCGATCGTGCGCACGGCGATGGCCGGAACGGTCGCCTTCGTCGGAGTGATCGCCGGGAAGCCGGTGGTGAGCGTCGACCACGGAGCGACCCGGACCACCTACGAGCCCGTGGCAGCCACCGTGACCGAGGGCGACCCGGTCGCGGCCGGTGCTCCCCTCGGGCGGCTCGGCATCGCCGGGTCCCACTGCTTCCCCGCAGCCTGTCTGCACTGGGGATGGATCCGCAACGCGGACGAGGTCTACCTCGACCCGCTGCTGCTCGTCGACACACCGCGGCCGGTGAGGCTCCTCCCCCTCTGGCGCGGCGACCCGATCCGATAGACGCGACCACCGGGCCGGGCACCCGCCGAATCGGTAGCTGTGGCGACCGAGTGGTGAGTTGTGGACGATGAAAGTCGAGTTTCGCCGCCCACAACTCACTTCTCGGCCGCCATTTCTGCAATCTCGGCCGACACGGCTGACGCCTCGGCGGGTCAGGCGCGGGGGTGGGCCTGGCGGTACGCCTTGCGGAGCCGGTCGCTGCTCACGTGGGTGTAGATCTGAGTGGTGGCGAGGCTGGCGTGGCCGAGGAGCTCTTGGACCGAGCGGAGGTCGGCGCCGCCCTCGAGGAGATGGGTGGCGGTGCTGTGGCGCAGTCCGTGGGGACCGAGGTCGGGGGCGCCGGGGACATCGACGAGGCGGCGGTGGACGAGGGTGCGTACGGCGCGCTGGTCGAGGCGGCCTCCACGTGCGCCGAGGAACAGAGCCGGACCGGAGGACTCGGTGATCAGCTGAGGACGGCCGCGGACGACCCAGCGATCCAGCGCCCGGGCCGCGGGGCCACCGAAGGGCACCATCCGTTCCTTGCGTCCCTTGCCGAGCACCCGGACGACCCGGCGTTCGTAGTCGACGTCGTCCAGGTCGAGGCCGACGAGCTCACCTACCCGGGAGCCGGTCGCATAGAGCATCTCCAGGACCGCGATGTCGCGCATCCCGACCGCGGTGCCGTCCTCGGCGGCCGCGATCGCTGCGGCGATGAGGGACTCGACCTCGTCGGGGCGTAGTACGGGCGGAAGGGTCCGGTGCGCCTTGGGCGAACCGAGTGCCGCGCCGGCGTCGACCTGGGCCCGACCGGTCCGAACGAGCCAACCGCAGAAGACGCGGGCCGCGGTGGCCCTCCGGGCCAGGGTCGTACGTGAGTGGCCGGTGGTCTGCTGCTTGGCCAGCCAGCTGCGCAGCGTGCGCAGGTCGATCGCCTCCGGATCCGTGCGGCCCATGCGGCCGGCGTGGTCGAGCAGGCTGCGGACGTCGCCCAGATAGGCCCGGACCGTGTGGTCGGAGAGGCCGCGCTCGGCACTCAGGTGTCGTTCGTAGTCACCCAGGAGCGCGGCGTAGGCCTCGGAGAGCTCCGCTTCCGCGGACCCGCCCTCCGCGTCTGCCTCCGGATCAGCGCTCACCCGAGCCAGGATAGTTCTTGACGGTCGGCTCAGGTGCGAGCCGCGCCAGGAGCCAGCTGCCAGCCCTCGGGGAACCGCTCGGCCAGGCCGAGCGCTTCGAGCCGCGACAGGGCGGTGCCGGCTGTCTTCGGGTGCAGGCAGGCCGACCTCGCGATGTCGAGCTGTGAGGAGGGACTGCTCACCGGGACGGCATCGAGGACCTGCTTCTCGACCGAGGTGAGGGAGTCGCGGCGGCGGACGGGGCCTCGGGGCTCCACAGGGAGCGCTTCGCCCATGTCACCCACCAGCTCGCGTACGTCGAGACCGTCGGTCACGAGGACACCCCTGCCGCTGCGTACGAGGTCATGGGTGCCGACCGACGTCATCGCCCCGACCTGTCCCGGCACCGCCATCACCGGGGTGTTGATGCTGTAGGCCCAGTGGGAGGTGTTGAGGGAGCCGCTGCGCGCCGCCGCCTCGACGACCACGGTGCCCCGGGCGAGGGCCGCGATGATGCGGTTGCGGGAGAGGAATCGATAGCGCGTGACGGGAAACCCGGGCGCGATCTCGGAGATCACCGCTCCGCTCTCGGCGATCGCATCCAGCAGACGCCGGTTGCGCAGCGGGTAGGGAACGTCGACACCGCCCGCGAGCACCGCGACGGTGCTCCCCGGCGGGCCGGTGAGCGCGCCTCGGTGCGCCGCGGCGTCGATGCCGACCGCTGCCCCCGAGACGGTCACGAAGTCGTTGACCGCGAGGTCCGCGGCGATCCGTGCCGCCGCGTCGGCACCATAGGCGGTCGCATCCCGGGACCCGACGACGGCGACCGAGCGGTCGAGATCGCTGAGCAGGAGCGGCCCTCGCACCCACAGGCCCAGTGGCGTCCCGGTGCGGTGCTGGAGCGGCTCCTGCCCGGCGAGCCGCTCGACCTGGGTGGGCCACTCCTCGTCGCCGGGGATGACGTAGCGGAAGCCGGCGTTGGTCGCCCGCTCCAGGTCGCGGTCGGGGTGGATCTGGGACAACCGCATCCTCGCCTCGAGCCCGTCGTCGCCGAGCTCGGGATCCTCCTCGGCGAAGCGCCGGTAGACCTCGGTCGCGGTGGATCCGACCATGCAGGTGTCGAGCAGCGGGGTGCCGGGCTCGACCAGCTGGGTCAGCGCGATCCTGGCCAGACGCTCGCGCTCGAGGTCGGTGATGGTCGGTGCGACCGGCGCCGCGGTCATGCCGACCTCCCCTCGATCGCCGAGACGGTGAGTGAACCGCCGCCGCGCAGCGCGAGCGCGGTCTCGGTCTCGGTGACCCCCGGCCAGTCGACGCCGGCGAGGTCGGCCACCGTCCACGCCAGGCGATGCACACGCACCGCACCGCGTCTGGTCAGGGCACCGGAGAAGATCCGTGAGTCGATGAGCGCCTCGGCCGCGGGCGGCAGCGGCCAGTTGTCGCGCAGCGCGATCCCGCTGGCCTGGCCGTTGAGCCGCCACCCGAAGTCGGCGTAGCGCTCGCGTTGGCGGCGCCTGGCCGCCGTGACCCGTTCGCGGATGTCGGCGCTGGTCTCCGACCCCCAGGGGTCGTGGTTCTGCTCGGACATCGGCCGAAGCGTGCGGATGATGTCGATGCGGTCGGTGATCGGTCCGGAGACCTTGCGGTCGTAGGCCTGGCGCTCGTTGGACCGGCAGATGCAGCCGTCCTTGGTGATCGAGGCGTCGTAGTTGCCGCACGGGCACGGGTTCGCGGCGAGCACGACGAGCGCACGTGCCGGGAGCGTCACCGACTCCTCCCCCCGGGAGACGGTGATGTCGCCGCTCTCCAGCGGCTCGCGCAGGCACTCGATGACGTCGCTCTTGAACAGCGGGAACTCGTCGAGGAAGAGGACGCCGGCATGGGAGAGCGAGACCTGGCCCGGACGGACCCGGCCGCTGCCGCCGCCGACGATGCCGGGTTTCGAGGCGTCGTGGTGGGGCGCCGAGAACGGCGGCCGGACCAGCAGTCCCCGGTCGACGTCGAGCACCCCGGCCAGCGACTGGACCGCCATCACCTCGAGCGACTCCTCGCGGGACAGGTCGGGCAGGATCGTCGGGATCCGCTCGGCGATCGACGTCTTCCCGCAGCCCTTGGGTCCCTTGAGCAGCAGGTGATGCCCACCGGCGGCGGCGACCTCGACGGCGAAGCGGGTCTCCGGCATGCCGCGGAGGTCGGACATGTCCATGTCGTCCAGCCTCCGGTCGCCGCGCCAGCCGAGCAGGCTGCCGCCGGTGCCGGTCGCCACCGGCGGCGCGTCGGGCACCGGCTCGCCACGCAGCTCTGCCACCACCTGGCCGAGCGACCGGAACCCGAGGATCTCCATCCCCGGCACCATCCGCGCCTCGGCCACCTGCGGCTCCGGGACCACGACCCGGGCGATCCCGGCGTGAGAGGCGGCGAGCACCATCGGAAGCACCCCTGAGGTCGGCCGCAGCCCGCCGTCCAGGGCGAGCTCGCCGATGAAGACCGTGCGCTCCAGCCCGGTCGTCTCGATCTCACCGCCGGCCGCGAGGATCGCCAACGCCATCGCCAGGTCGTAGTGCGACCCGCCCTTGCGCAGGTCGGCCGGCGAAAGCAGCACGGTGATCCGCTTGGTCGCAGGCCATTCGAGGTCGGAGTTGATGATCGCCATCCGCACCCGGTCGCGCCCCTCGGCCAGCACGCTGTCGGCGCGGCCGACCAGCGTCACCCCCACCAGACCCGGCGAGACGTCGGCCTGCACGTCGACCAGGTGACCGACCGCGCCGCGAAGTGCGACGCCATGAGCTCGCGCGTATCCCATCACAGGCCCCTGACATGCTCGACCAGCGCCGATCCGCGGGGTGCGTGCATCACCGCGACGAGATCGATCCGGATCCCCGGAGCTCGCACGCCGTGCTGCTGCAGCCAGGTGATCGCGAGCCGTTTCAACCGGTCGAGCTTGGTCTTGTCGACCGCCTCGTGCGGGGTGCCGCAGCCGTCATGGCTGCGGGTCTTCACCTCGCAGACGACCAGGGTGTCGCCCTCGCGGAGGACCAGGTCGATCTCTCCGTCGTCACACCTCCAGTTGCGGTCGAGCAGCGTCATGCCTGCCTCGACCAGATGCCTCTCGGCGACCGATTCGCCGTAGTTTCCCAGCGCGATCCGCGCCGGTGCCGTTGAACTCATCGTGGACCTCCTGCCCTTCGGCTTCGAGGTCCAGACTCATCGCGAGCACCGACAATCCGGGCTGGTTCCGGAGCGGCTGGGGATAACCCAGGATCGAGATCGCCCTGTGGACGGCAACTGGCCCGCAGAGCCGTGCGCCGTCAGTCCAGCGGCTGGTCGATGTCGGTCGGGTTGAGCGTCTCGACGTTGACGTCCTTGAAGGTGAGCACCTTGACCGCCTTCGCGAACCGCGCCGGCCGGTACATGTCCCACACCCAGACGTCGTTCATCGACACCTCGAAGTAGACGTCCCCCGAGTCCGTACGCGCCCGCACGTCGACCTGGTTGCACAGATAGAAGCGGCGATCGGTCTCGACGACGTACTTGAAGATGCCGACCACGTCGCGATACTCGCGGTAGAGGGTCAGCTCCATCTCGGTCTCGTACTTCTCGAGATCCTCCGCACTCATGATCAGGACTCTAAGACCAACGCCGGCGAAGTGCCGGGAAGACTCCACGAGCGGCGGTGATATGCCGAGGGACCGAGTCGTTCGAGCGCGGCGATGTGGGCGGGCGCGGAGTAGCCCTTGTTGTCGGCCCACGCATACTCGGGAAACTCCGAGTGCAGCGCGATCATCAGCGCGTCGCGCGAGGTCTTCGCCAGGATCGAGGCGGCGGCGACGGCCGCGCACTTCATGTCGGCCTTGATCATCGTCGTCACCGGCGGGACCTCGACCTCCTCCACCATCGCGGAGACCTCACCGAACAGCCCCTCCTGCACGGGCGGGGTCAGATAGTTGTGGTTGCCGTCAAGGAGCAGCGCGTCGGGACGTACGTCCAGGGCGCCGAGCGCGCGCTGACCGGCCAGCCGCATCGCAGCCATGATCCCGACCTCGTCGATCTCCGAGGCCAGCGCGTGGCCGACGGCCGAGTCGACGGCCCAGCGGCGCACCTTCGGTGCGAGCATCTCCCGGGCCTCGGGCGTGAGCAGCTTGGAGTCGCGTACGCCCTGCGGTGCTGTGCGCGTCGCCTCCGAGATCACCACGATCCCGATCGAGACCGGCCCGCAGAGCGCGCCTCGCCCCACCTCGTCGACGGCACCGAGATGGGTGATGCCGTCGCGCAGCATGGACCGCTCGACACGCAGGGTAGGCGCGGTGCTCACTGTGACGGCACGCCCTCGAAGCTCTCGGGCCGGTGGATCCACTTCGCCCGGTCGATCGGCCAGCCCAGGGCGACGACCTTGCCGACCACGTTGTCCTCCGGCACCCACGGCACCAGCGCGCAGTCGGTCTCGTTGGCCGTGCACATGTGTACGGTCGAGTCGGCCGAGTTGGCCCGGTTGTCGCCCATCACGAACAGCGATCCATCCGGGACCGGACCGACCTCCCAGTGCCGGGTGCCGGGCATCGGCCCGAAGCACTCGCCCTCCTTGTTGGGGCGGCCGCACTTGGTCTCGGAGGGCCGCGCGTACGGCTCGTCGATCGGGACGCCGTTGACGATCAGCCGGCCCTGCTTGTCGCAGCACTCGATGACGTCGCCGGGGACTCCGATGACACGCTTCACCAGGTGGCCGCCCTCGGGGTAGAGACCGATGACCGCGAGGCTCTTGCCGATGATGTTGTCGGGACCGGCCGAATCGTCGGCCCCGAGCCAGGAGCCGGGGTCGGAGAAGACCACGACGTCACCACGCTGAGGCGTGCCGGAGAGCCAGTAGGACGGCTTCTCGACGAGCACCCGGTCGTCGGTGGCCACCGAGGGACCGCCCTGCAGGCCGGGCTCCATGGACTCGGAGGGGATGTAGAAGGCCTGCACGAACAGCGCCTTCACGACGACCGCCACCAGCACGGCGAGCACGACCAGGACGATGCCCTCCTGCCAGGCCGACAGGCGCGGCTTGTGCTCCTCCTCGTGGGCCGGCGGGGCCTGGCGCGGCGCCGGGCGCGGACCGTTGCCCGGATGGTTGCCCGGATGGTTGCCCGGGCCCGCCTGCGCGGCGGACCAACGCGGAGCCTGGGGGGAAGACGAGAACGACCGCGATCCCCCCATGTCGGGCCCGTCCCAGCGGGCCTGGGGCCCGACGCCGACGGAAGGATCGCGGTCGTTCGAAGTCACGCGGTGAGTCTAGAGAGTTCCTCCACAACGAGCCTCATCGACTCGCAATGCTCAGGAAACCCTCAGACCTCCGAGGCTCGCGCCTCGGTCTGGGGCAGATCGGGCGTCGCTTCGCTCCGCCGATCGAACCCCAGCCGCTCACGCCTCGCGGCGCTCCTTGATCTTCGCCTTCTTGCCGCGCAGGTTGCGCAGGTAGTAGAGCTTCGCGCGACGGACGTCACCACGGGTGACGACCTCGATCTGCTCGAAGATCGGGGAGTGCAGCGGGAAGGTGCGCTCGACACCCACGCCGAAGGAGACCTTGCGGACGGTGAAGGTGCGGCCGATGCCGGAACCGTGGATGCGGATCACGACGCCCTGGAAGACCTGGACGCGGGACCGGTTGCCCTCGACGACCTTCACGTGCACCTTGACGGTGTCACCGGCGCGGAACTCCGGCAGGTCATCGCGCTTGGAGGCGTTGCCGACCTCAGCGAGTACGTTGCTCATCATCTCTCCTCACGCTCGCCACAGGCCGATCGCGGTCATCAGTGCCCTGGTCAGGGCGATCTTCGGCGGTGGTCCAGACACGCTGGCCGGCGGCGCACGGTTCCCCCTGTGGCAGGAGCCCGTCGCGACACCTCCGGGTGTCTTCTTCGGAGCGTGCCTCGGCCGACTGGACCGGCCCACAAGTCTGCCACAGCGCCACGGACCGCCAGGAATCGAGACGACCGGCGAGCAGCCGCGCGGAGCTCGCAGACGTACGCAGCAGCTGGGCGCCCGTGCAAGGATTCCCCCGTGACCGACAGCGACTGGCCGCCGCACACCTACGTGACGCGCCCCTACCGGCAGCGGATCCCGCGCGGGCCGCGCGCGGACAGGTTGCTCCGCGAGGTCACCGTGGCGTTGCCGCCCCACATCGCCGACCTCGACCTGGCACTCGAGCGCCCGGTGGCGGCGATGACGACGGCCAGCGCCGGAGCGCTTCGACACCTCGATCTGGTCCACGGCCGGACGATGGACGGGCTCAACCACCTACAGCTGCGCACCGAGGCGATCGACTCCTCCAAGATCGAGCACGTCGAGGCCAGCCTGGCCGACTACGGGCGAGCTCTGCTCGGCATCGGCGCCAACTCCTCGGCGACCTCGATGGCGTCCGCGACCCAGGCGATGCAGCGACTGATCAGCGAGGCCGACACCACCCGCAAGATCACCTCCGACGCGATCCTGCGCGCCCACCGGGACCTGTTCGCACGGCACCCCGACGAGGCGGCCAACGCCGGCAGGTTCCGCGTCGTGCAGAACTGGGTCGGCGGCTCCGACTACGCGCCCCGTGACACCCTCCACGTGCCGCCACCACCGGAGACCGTGGTCGACTACATCGAGGACCTGGTCGCCTTCGCGAACCGCGACGACCTCTCCCCCGTCGCCCAGGCGGCCATCGTGCACGCCCAGTTCGAGTCGATCCATCCCTTCATCGACGGCAACGGCCGCATCGGTCGGGCGCTCATCCACGCCGTGCTCCGACGACGCCGTGCCTCCCGCCACCTGGCCGTCCCGATCGCCTCCGCCCTCGTCGCCCACCGCGACCGCTACTTTGCCGCCCTCAACGACTACCGGGCCGGAACGGCGTCCACGATCATCGCCATGCTCGCGGCCTCGACGACCATCGCGACGACGGAGTCCTGGAAGACGGCCGAGACGCTGGAGAGCATTCGGGGAGCCTGGGGCGAGGCGGCCGGCGGCCCTCGACCGGGGTCTGCTGCGTACCGTCTTCTCGACCTTCTCACCGAGGAGCCCATCCTCAACGCCGAGCTCGTGACCGAGCAGCTGGGGATCGAGAATGCCGACGGGACGATCGAGGGTCTCGAACAGGCCGGGGTCCTCACCCGTGCCAAGCGCACCCGCCGATCCCCCGTGTGGCTCGCGCCGGCGGTGCTGGCCGAGGTCGAGGACCTCAGCGCCCGCATCCAGCACCAGGCCAGGCAGCTGCCCTACGGGCCCCGCTGAGGGCCTGTTGGTCCAGCAAGGTATGCAGCCGAGACAACACATCCCGCGCGGAGCTCCGCCAGGGATGTGTGAGTTCGCCTGCATACCTTGACGAACATCCCCGTACGCAGCGAGGCCCGCCCCGGCGAACCGGGACGGGCCTCGTCGAACCTGAGAGGTCAGCCGACCTCTTGGTAGCCGGGCTCGTGGATGGCGAGGTCGATACCGGCGACCTCGTCCTCCTCCTTGGCGCGGAAACCGATGGTCTTCTCGATCGCCATGCCGACGACGTAGGCGACGACGAACGCGAAGGTGATCACGGCCAGCGAGGAGCCGAGCTGCTTGATGAGCTGGTCGAAACCGCCACCGAAGAAGAGGCCGGCGCCGCCGACCTGGGCGAAGAAGCCGAGGTAGACACAGCCGATGAAACCGGCGACCAGGTGGATGCCGACCACGTCGAGGGTGTCGTCGAAACCGAGCTTCCACTTCAGCTCGACGGCGAGGCAGCAGACGACACCGACGAGGAGGCCGAGGAAGATCGCCCAGATCGGGGCGATGTGGGCACAGGCCGGGGTGATCGCGACCAGGCCGGCGACGACGCCGGAGGCGGCGCCGACAGCGGTGGACTTACCGTCCTTGAACTTCTCCACGATGATCCAGCCGATCAGACCCGCGGCCGGGGCGATCAGGGTGTTGAGGAAGATCAGCGTGGTCTGGCCCTGGGTGGTGCCCGGGACGCCGGTGTTGAAGCCGAACCAGCCGAACCAGAGGATCGCGGTGCCGATCAGGACCAGCGGTACGTTGTGAGCAGCCGTCTCCTCCTTGGAGAAGCCGACCTTGCGCTGACCGAGGACGAGCGCCAGGGCGAGCGCGGCCGCACCGGCGGCCTGGTGGACGATCGTGCCGCCGGCCCAGTCCAGGGCACCCCACTTGCCGATCCAGCCGATGTAGTCGCCGTCGGCGTTGAGGGCCCACACCCAGGCCTGGCCCGGGAAGTAGACGACGGTCGCCCAGATGCCGGCGAAGAGCAGCCACGGCCAGAACTTCGCGCGGTCGGCGATCGAACCCGAGATAAGCGCCACCGTGATGATGGCGAAGGAGCCACCGAAGGCGAGGCCGCCGAAGAAGTTGGTCGAGTCCTCGACCGCCGTGCCGTCGTCGAACTCCTTGACCAGGTCACCGAAGGCGCCGGTCAGACCGAAGTCCTGGAACGGGTTGCCGAAGTAGTTCGTGATGCCGGACTCGGAGATGGTTCCGATGCCGCTGAAGCCGTAGAGCACCCACAGCAGGGTGATCAGGCCGAGGGAGCCGAAGCTCAACATCATCATCGACACGACGCTCTTAGACTTCACGAGGCCGCCGTAGAAGAAGGCGAGGCCAGGAGTCATGAAGAGCACGAGCGCCGTGCACAGCAGCTGCCATGCAAGATCGGTAGTCATTCGTACCTCATAGGGTCGGGGTTCGGATCGCGTGAGCCGAGCACACGTTTCGCCGGATCTTGTCGAGCCCCCGTTTCGGTAACAAACTCTTTATGTTACAGACGCGTAACAGACTTCCGATGTGGGTGACTTGTTATCCAACTGCTCGCCTGGGTTTGGTGAGGATCACAGCGCCGGGCGGCGCGTCGAGGTCACGACGGAGCCTGAAACCGGCCTTCTTGTAGATCTTCTGGTTCCTCTCGCTCTTCGCCCCGGTGAAGAGCGCGAGGGTCGTGGCGCCGGCCGGAGCCACCGCCTGAATGTGGTCGAGCAGCTGCCGGCCGAGCCCTCGTCCGTGCATGTCCGGGGCGGTCATCAGCCGGCCGATCTCCCACACGTCGCCCTCGAGCCGGGCGCGGACCGAGCCGACCAGCCGTCCGGCGGAACGGACCACGTAGACGTCGTGCGTCTCCAGCGCGCGGACCGTGTCGTCGAGCGACTCGTGGAGCGGCGGGATCAGGACACCGGGGTTGTCGTGCATCTCCTGCACCCAGCAGGCGAGCTGCAGCGTGTGCAGCTCCGGCGCGTCGGCGCGGACGGCGGGAACGACCTCCCACTCCGTGGCTGCCTGGGACGCGTGGAGCAGGTCGGGGCGGCGTACAGAGGTTCTTTCCACGGCCTGCTGGTGACGCCACTCGGCGATGCGCTTGTGGTCACCGCTGAGCAGCACCTTCGGGACCTCGAGGTCGCGCCAGGAGGCCGGTTTCGTGTAGACCGGGTACTCCAGCAGGCCGTCCTCGTGGGACTCCTCCACGAGCGACTCGGCGTTGCCCATGAACCCGGGAAGCAGGCGTACGACGGCCTCCGTGATCGCCATCGCGGCGACCTCTCCCCCATTGAGCACGTAGTCGCCCAGGGAGATTTCACGGACCTCGGCACGCGTGGCGGCATGGTCGAGGACCCGCTGGTCGATGCCCTCGTAGCGGCCGAGCAGGAAGACCAGCCGGGTCCGGGTCGAGAGCTCGCGCGCGAGGCTCTGGGTGAACGGCTCACCGCTCGGCGTCGTCACGATCACGGTCGCGCCGTCGATCCCCAGCTCGTCGAAGGCCTCGCCGAACGGCTCCGGCTTCATCACCATGCCGGCTCCGCCGCCATAGGGGGTGTCGTCGACGGTGCGGTGCTTGTCATGTGTCCAGTCGCGTACGTCGTGGACGTGCATCTCCAACAGCCCGGACTCGATCGCCTTGCCCGGCAGGCTCAGCCGCAGCGGTGCCAGGTAGTCGGGGAAGATGGTGAGGTAGTCGAGCCTCACCTGGTCTCGTCCTCGTCCTCGGTGCTCTCGGGGAAGGGCGTGACCAGGCCGGGCCGGTCGGCGATGACGACCTTCTTCTCGGCGAGGTCGACGACCGGCACCAGCGCCTTCACGAACGGCACCAGCGCGTCGCGCCGGTCAGGGGTACGGATCGTCAGCAGGTCCTGCGCGCCGCCGTGGACCAGCGCCTTGACGGTGCCCAGCTCACGGCCCTCCTCGTCGAAGGCGGTCAGGCCGATGAGCTGGTGGTCGTAGTACTCGTCGGGGTCCTCGGGCGACTCTTCGGCCGGGACGTCGGCGAAGAGCAACGTTCCGCGGGCCGCCTCGGCCTCGTTGCGGTCGGTGATCTCCTCGAAGGCGACCTGGAGCACCTGCCCGTGCCAACGAGCGCCCTCCACGGTCAGCCGCTTCGCGGCGTACGTCGATCCTTTGGGGGGCTGCGTGCGCAGCACCGTCCCCTCGGCGAACCGCCTCTCGGGCTCGTCGGTGCGCACCTCGACAGTCACGAACCCTCGGATCCCATGCGGCTTGCCGATCCGTCCGACCAGCACCTCGATCAACTCCACGAGGTGAGCCTAGAGGGTCGCGTACATCGGGCCGAACTCCTCGGTGCGGGCCGCGGGGGACGGCTGTAACACGCAACGGGCGCCACCCCCGAAGGAGTGACGCCCGTTGTGAGTTGGTGCAGCCGGTGCTCAGCGACCGCCGTCGACGTCGACGTCGACGAAGTCGATCCGCGCGCCGCCCTTACCGGCCAGCGCGGAGATGACCGTGCGGAACGCGGTGGCGGTGCGGCCGCCGCGGCCGATCACCTTGCCGAGGTCGTCGGGGTGGACCCGGACCTCGAGGACGGAGCCGCGACGAAGCTGCTTGTCGCGCACGCTCACCTCGTCCGGGTTGTCGACGACTCCTCGGACGAGGTGCTCGAGAGCTTCGGCGAGCATGCTGCTCAGGCCTCGGCCTCGGCGGCCTTGGGCTCCTCGGCCGGGGTCTCCTCGGCCTTGGGCTCCTCGGCCTTCGGCTCCTCGGCCTTGGGCTCCTCGGCCTTCTTGGCGGACTTCTTGGTGACGGCCTCGGCACCGGCGGAGGCGTGCGCCTCGGCGAGAGCCTTGTTGAAGAGCTCCAGCTTGTCGGGCTTCGGCGGGGCGACCTTGAGGGTGCCCTCGGCGCCCGGGAGGCCCTTGAACTTCTGCCAGTCGCCGGTCACCTTGAGGATCGCCTCGAGAGCCGGGGTCGGCTGGGCGCCGACGCCGAGCCAGTACTGGGCGCGCTCGGAGTCGACCTGGATGAAGCTCGGCTCCTCCTTGGGACGGTAGAGACCGATCTCCTCGATGACAGCGCCGTCACGCTTCTTGCGGGAGTCGACGATGACGATGCGGTACTGCGGAACCCGGATCTTGCCCAGGCGCTTCAAGCGGATCTTGACAGCCACTGTTGGTGGTATTCCTTCGGAATCGAATATGGGTGAAGAGGCCCGTGTCGGTGTGGGGACACCCGTCAGGCAACTTCGGCGGGCACTGAGCGCCGGGTGAGAGGGTCCCTGCGCACAGGACACGCGGCTCAGTTTGCCAGAGGTCCCCGGCACCGGCGAAATCTCAGGCGTAGATCTTCCCCCGGAGTACGACGGCGGTCGGACGGCCGAGGACGGTGAGGTCGTCGAGGGGGTTGGTGTCGTAGACGACGAAGTCGGCCGGGTCACCCTCGGCGAGGCCGGGGTTGTGGCCGAGCCACTCCCGGGCGCGCCACGAGGCGGCGCCGAGGACGACATCGGCCGGGAGGCCGAGGCGGTGCATGGCGAGGACCTCCGTCGGAAGTACGCCGTGCAGCTGGTCCCCCGCGCCGTCGGAGCCGGCGAAGAGAGCGACCCCCGCCTCGTAGGCGCTCATGATCGTCTCGCGACGGCGGGCGTAGAGGTCCTCCATCGTGGCGGCGTACGTCGGAAACTTGGGCGCCGCGGCGGCGGCCAGACCGGGGAAGATCTCCAGCTGGGCCACGGTGGGGACCAGCGCGGTGCCCTGCTCGGCCATCGTCTCGACGAGATCCGGGGTCAGCCCGGTCCCGTGCTCGATGCAGTCGATCCCGGCCTCGATCAGGCCCGGCAGGACCTCGTGGCCGAAGCAGTGCGCGGTCACCCGGGCGTCATTGTCGTGGGCCACCTTGATCGCCTCGGCGAACGACTCGGCCGGGAAGGAAGGCTTCAGGTCTCCCTCGGCACGATCGATCCAGTCACCGACCAGCTTGACCCAGCCGTCGCCGGAGCGGGCCTGCCGCTCGACGGCCTCGGCGAGGCCGTCGGGCTCGACCTCGTCGGCGTAGTTGCGCATGTAGCGCTTCGTACGTCCGATGTGGCGGCCGGCGCGGATCAGCCGCGGCAGGTCGTCGCGGGACTGGACCCAGCGGGTGTCGGCGGCGCTCCCGGCATCGCGCAGGAGCAGGGCACCGGCGTCGCGGTCGGCGACGGCCTGGGCCTCGGCGGTCTCCTGGTCGACTGCGCCGTCCGGCCCCAGCCCGATGTGGCAGTGGGCGTCGACGAGGCCGGGGACGATCCAGCCGGACGCGCCGGTCTCCGCCCCCGACGGCCGCTCATAGGTGATGCGGCCGTCGAGGACGTAGAGGTCGCGCACCTCTCCGTCGGGAAGGACCGGGCCGGAGAAGCGCAGAGCAGTCATGTGACGCAGGCTACTAGCCTTGCTGCCGGGGTCACTTCCTCGCCGCGGACACGTCGACCCCGGCCGCCTCGAGGATCGGGAAGTGCTGGGCGAGCGGGATGACCTGGCCCGTGACGACGTTGTTCTCGTCCCAGCCGATGGAGGTCGGTACGCCGACGAGCTCACCGTCGTCGTTGACCGCGGCACCGCCGGAGTTGCCGCTGGAGATGCGGGCGGTGACGTCGAAGACGGCCCGCTCCTCCCCCTCGAAGGAGAGGATCGTCGCCACGTTGCCCTCGGCGACGGTCGGCGGCTGGAAGAGCACGCCCTCCTTGTCCGCGAAGCTCTCCTTCGGCAGCATCGGGAAGCCGATCGTGGCGATGAAGTCGCCGCGGTCGACCGCGTCGGAGTTGCCGAGCGAGATCGTCGGCAGGTCCAGCGAGGACGGGTTCACCGGATTGCCCTCGCCGTCAGCGATGATCTGCACGACCGCACTGTCGACCTCGCCGTCGGACTCGATGACCTTGGCGACGTAGTCGGGCTCGCCGACCTTGTAGCCCTCGGCCGGGTCGGTCAGGTGGATGTTGACGAACTCGGGCGAGACCTCGCCCTTCGCGGCGTACTCCGGGATCTTCGCCGGGTCGGCGACATGGGCGTTGGTGAGGATCTTGCCGTCCTCGGTGACGATCGAGCCGGAGCCCATCGCGATGGTGTCCTCGGTCGGCGCGTAGGTGATCCAGACGGCGGCCCGCTGGGCGCTGTTGAGCTCGTCCTTGGTCAGGCTGTTGTCCTGGGCGGCCGGGTCGCCGCCGGGGACCACGAACATCGCCACGACGAGCCCGATGACCACGATCGCGGCCGCGGCCCCGATCCCACCCCACAGCAGGAGCTTGTTGCGGCGCTTGGCGGCTGCCCGGGCGACCTCGACCTCGGCCGCGTAGATCGGGATGACCTTGAGGATCTCGCCGGCCACCGGGTGCCCCAGGCGGATCTCGGTCTCCTCGTCGATCTCCTCCCGCGCCAGCGGCTTGCCCTTGAGGAACGAGCCGGTCTGGGAGGCGTTCTCGAAGGTCCAGCCGCCGGGCTTGGCGACCAGCCGGGCGTGCTGGCGCGAGACACCCTGGTCCTCCAGCACGACCGAGTTGTCGGCCGCGCGGCCGATGGTGACCGTGACCGGGTGGCGGAAGCGGTGCTCCTTGCCCTCGGCCACCAGCAGCAGGTCGGGTCCGGTCGGCGGGGTCGGCGGCTGCCCGGGGGCGGTCGGCCGCGCCATCCCGGGGGCGATCGTCATCTCCGAGATCCCGTCGTCGGCCGACGGAGCCGGGGGCGCGGGCGGCCGGTATCCGGGAGCAGCGGGGGCCGCTGCGGGCACACCCGCGGGCGGGGCCACGGTCGCGCCGGGCCCGGCAAAACCCGCCGGCGGAGGCGGAGGAGCCGGCGCCTGCGCCCGTGGAGCCCCGGCCGCCACCGGGGCGTCGTCGAGGGTGACGGTGATCGTCGAGCCCGGCCCCGCCGGTCCGAGCTGGACCTCGGTCGCCCCGGTCAACGGCACCTCGGTGACGCGGCTGCCAGAGACGTACGTCCCGCCGGCGGAGCCCACGTCGACCAGCTTCCACCCGGTGGGATCCGGGCGGAGCTCGGCGTGAGCACGCGAGACCGAGGAGGACGAGAGCACCACGTCGGCATCGATCGAGCGTCCGATACGGACGATCTTGTCGGGCGGGAAGCTGAGCGCACGTCCCGATACGTCTACGCGAAGCGTCTGCATGCACGAATCATGCACCGAAATGGCCCGATCCAAGTGTCGCGAATCGAAGATTCGGACAACTCGGACCGGGCCAGTTCTGCTATCGGTGGGTCCGCAGCCCGTGTCCGTACGCGAACAGCGGGTCGTAGTCCGGGTCGCCGATGTTGATCGGCTCCTGGTCGACCGAGCGCGGCCAGGTCACCGGGAGCTTCCCGGTGAAGGGACGCTTGCCGAAGAGCACATCGGCGACACCCTTGCCTTCGCTGCCCGGCAGCCAGGAAGCGACCAGGGCGTCGATCTGCCCGAGCAGCTCGGGCGGGATGATCATCGGGCGCCCGGAGACGACCAGCACGGTGCAGGTCGCCGCGGCCGCGCAGACCGTCTCGATCGCCGCGGTGTCGGCGTCGCTGAGGTGCATCGTCAGCGCCGGCCGTTGCACGCCGCCCTCGCCCGGGTCGTAGCCCCAGCGCGGGCCGCCGACGTCACCGAAGCCCTCGGCGTACGGGTGCTCGCCGACGACCACGACACCGTGGGCCCCGGCCGGGACCGGCGCGGAGGCGTCGGGCGAGTGGGTCACCTCGCCGCGGGCGGCCGACTCGATGCCGTCGAGGACGGTGTCGCCGGGGATCTGGTGGGTCGAGTTGCCCTGCCAGGTGATCGTCCAGCCACCGGCCTGGTCACCGATGCTGTCGGCCTTGCTGCCCGCGACGTAGACGTCGTCGCCGCCGGCGAGAGGAAGCGTGTGTCGCCCGTTCTTGAGCAGGACCTGCGACTTCGCCACCGCCTCACGCGCGACGCGACGGTGGGCGGCGCTGCCGATCTCGTCGATGTTGCGCCGGTCGGTGAACGGCTTCTCGAAGAGGCCTAGATCGAACTTCGCGGTCAGGATCCGGGAGACGGCATCGTCGATGCGGGCCATCGGGACGGCGCCGTCCTCGACCGCCGCGGTCAGCGTCTCGATGAACTGCGGATATCCGACCGTGTCACCGGAGAACGGCTCCATGAACATGTCGACGCCGGCGTTGACCGAGATGGCGACCTGCTCGGCGTAGGTCCCCGGGATCTGGTGGATCGCCCGCCAGTCGGAGATGACCAGGCCGTCGAAGCCCTGCTTCTCCTTCAGCCAGCCGGTGACGAGCTCCTCGTGGGCGTGCATCTTGAGCGGGTTGCCGAGGCCGTCCTCGGTCCAGTCGACGCTGGAGAAGGACGGCATCACCGAGCCGACGTCGTGCTTCTTGATCGCGGTGACGTAGGGCGAGAGCGCGAGCTTGGCGAACTCGGCGCGCGAGGCCTGGGTGATGCCCTGGTCGATCGTGTAGTCGCCCTCCCCGGTGCCGAAGGTCGTGAACCCGTCACCGGCGAAGTGCTTGGCGGTGGCGAGCACGCGGTCGGGGTCGTCGAGCTCGCCCCGGTCGCCCTGGAACCCCTCGATCATCTGGGACATCTTGGCGGCCAGCCTCGGGTCCTCGCCGAAGGACTCGTAGGTCCTCCCCCACCGGTCGTCGCGGGCGACGCAGATGCACGGGGCGAAGTTCCACTGCGGTCCGGAGGCGCGGGTCTCCTCGGCGGTGATGTGCCCGATCTTCTCGGCGAGCTCCGGGTCACGGGTGGCACCCAGGCCGATGTTGTGCGGGAAGACCGTCGCGCCGTTGAGGTTGCCGTGACCGTGGACCGAGTCCACGCCGTAGAGAAGCGGGATGCCGAGCCGGGTCGAGAGGGCCTGCTCCTGGAAGGCGTCGACCGTGTCGGCCCATGCCTCGGGGGTGTTCTCGGCCGGGGTCGAGCCGCCGCCGGAGAGTACGCTGCCGAGCCCGAGCTCGGCGATCTGAGCGGGGTCGGCGGCGACGTCCGCGCGCTCGGCCTGGGCCATCTGGCCGACCTTCTCGGCCAGCGTCATCCGGGCGAGCAGGTCGGCGACGCGGGTCTCGGTGGAGAGGCGTGGATTCTTGTAGGGCAGCGCGTGGCCCGAGCGGGTGGCTGCGGTGTCGGCTGCGGTGTTGGCAGAAGCCGCGGTGGACGCGGGAGTGACGAGGAGCGTGGCGCAGAGCAGGCCGGCGAGAGCCGAAGCTCCGCCGATCGCGCCGCGCTGTCTGTGTGATCGCACGGGACAGGCCTCCTGAGAGTGATCTGCCGGCGCCTCACCGTCGAGGCGCCAGGGCTCGTGAGAGCGCTCCCAGAGTGGCGGTGATCACATCAGGGGTCAATGGCTACGCGTGCGTAACCCGCCGAATTCCTCAGATCTGGTCAAGCAACCAGGACGGTCCCAGGGCTGTGGCGCCGCCACAACGCGCCTGCAGCATCCGGTCGGCGCTCACCAGGGTCACCCGATCGCCCTTCTCCACCGCCTCGCGGACGACCTCGACGATCGCGGCATCACCGTCCTTGGGCGCGTGGACGGTCTGCACGTGGGCGTCCCGCCCCGGACGTACGCCGCCCTTGGCCTGTCCCTCCAGGACCAGGACGATCCGGTCGTGCGGGAGATCGGCCACCAGCAGCGCCTCGTGCAGCCGGCGCGCGGCCCCGGCGCGGTCCTTCCACCAGCCGTCGGGGCGGGCACCGACGACGTTGGCGCCGTCGACGACCAGGACCGTCGCCACTAAAGCCTCGACCAGGAAGTAGTCGGCGCGTCGCGACGCAATGGCACGCACTCCGCAGCGTTGCCCCGCCTCGGAATACCCCGGTATGCCTTCGACGGGAAGCCTGAACGAAGTGGCCCTTGCGGAGCACGCACCCTGACGACGCGAAACATCCAACTAGTTCCTGTTCGAGCCCTACTTTAGGAACTTGGAGAAGTCCGCGGGCAGGTTGAGGTCGGCGGCGGCCTTCTCATAGTCGATCTCCTCGCCGCCGGGCACGCCGAACGGGTTGGCGGCGACCGGCTTCTTCTCGGCCTCGGCCTTGGCCTGCTGGGCCGCCTTGGCCGGGTTGCCGGACTTGCGCGCGCCCTTGCCCTTCTTCTTCTGGGCGACCTGCTTGGCGCCGGCGCGCTTGCCGAAGCCGGCACCGGGCGCGCCGGGCATCCCCGGCATGCCGCCGCCGGAGGCGAGCTGCTTCATCATCTTCGACGCCTCGGTGAAGCGCTGGATGAGCTGGTTGACGTCGGAGACCTGGCGGCCCGAGCCCTTCGCGATGCGGGCACGGCGGGAGCCGTCGAGGATCTTCGGGTTGGCGCGCTCGGCCGGGGTCATCGACTGGATGATCGCCTTGATCCGGTCGATCTCGCGCTCGTCGAAGTTGTCGAGCTGCTCGCGGAACTGCCCCATGCCGGGCAGCATGCCCATCAGCTTCGACATCGAGCCGAGCTTCTGGAGCTGCTGCATCTGCTTGAGGAAGTCCTCGAGCGTGAACTCGCCGCTCGCGATCTTGGCCGCGTCCTGCTGGGCCTGCGCCTGGTCGAAGGTCTTCTCGGCCTGCTCGATCAGGGTGAGCATGTCGCCCATGTCGAGGATGCGGCCGGCCATCCGGTCGGGGTGGAACAGGTCGAAGTCGGTCATCTTCTCGCCGTTGGAGGCGAACATGACCGGCTTGCCGGTGATCTGGACGATGGAGAGCGCCGCACCACCGCGGGCGTCACCGTCGAGCTTGGTGAGGACCACACCGTCGTAGCCGACGCCGTCGAGGAAAGCCTGCGCGGTGTTGACCGCGTCCTGACCGATCATCGCGTCGACGACGAAGAGGACCTCGTCGGGGTTGACCGCTGCCTTGATGTCGGCAGCCTGCTTCATCAGCTCCTCGTCGATGCCGAGGCGGCCGGCGGTGTCGACGATGACCACGTCGTGGAGCTTGCGCTTGGCCTCCTCGACGGCGTCGCGGGCGACCTCGACCGGGTTGCCGACACCGTTGCCGGGCTCGGGCGCGTAGACCGGGACGTTGACCCGCTCACCGTTGACCTGGAGCTGGTTGACCGCGTTGGGCCGCTGCAGGTCGGCGGCCACCAGCAGCGGTGCCTTGCCCTGCTCCTTCAGCCACAGCGCGAGCTTCGCGGCCAGGGTGGTCTTACCGGCACCCTGCAGACCCGCGAGCATGATCACGGTCGGGCCGGTCTTGGCGTAACGCAGACGGCGGGTCTCGCCACCGAGGATCGTGACCAGCTCGTCGTTGACGATCTTGACGATCTGCTGGGCGGGGTTCAGCGCCTGGCTGACCTCCTCGCCGCGCGCCCGCTCCTTGACCCGGGCGACGAACTCGCGCACCACCGGCAGCGCGACGTCGGCCTCGAGCAGCGCGATCCGGATCTCGCGAGCGGTGGCGTCGATGTCGGCATCGGTGAGGCGGCCCTTGCCCCGGATGTTCTTGAACGTCGTGGCGAGCCGGTCGGAGAGCGTGGCGAACAAAGCGGTCCTTCAGCGGTCAAGTGGCGGTCTGTCAAAGACTAACGAACAGATGTACGCGAGGTGGCATCCTGCTGGCCGCCGCCCGCGGCGGGTGGATGCTCAGCAAGGTATGCAGCCGAGCATCCACTCCCCGCACGGAGTTCCGCCAGGGAAGCGCATGCTCGTCTGCATACCTCGACGAGCATTCACCCCGCGAGCGCCGCCCGCACCGCATGCGCAGCCTCCGCGGCCCGCTGGTCGGTGAGCGCCCCGGCGGAGGCCTCCTGCAGGTAGAACACGTCGACGGCCTGCGGGCCGAGGGTGGAGATGTGGGCGGAGCGGACGGCGATCTCCATCCGCGCGAGCGCGGCGGCGACGGTGTAGACGACCCCGGGGCGGTCGATGGTGCGCACCTCGAGGACGGTGGCCTTGCTGGACGCCTCGGGGCGTACGACGACCGAGGGCTCGCTCCCCCGCGCGGCCGCGCTCGGCGCCAACCGGGTCGCCGGGTCGAGCCGGCCCTCGGTGATCGCCGAGAACCGGGTACGCAGCACCGCGGCGTCGACGTAGGAGTCGTCGAGGTCCCACACGCTGACCCCGAAGCCTGCCTGCTGCCAGGCGCGACACGCCCTGACCGGCAGCCGGGCGACCGCGAAGGTGGCGGCCAGGTCGGCGAGCAGCCCGAGCCGGTCGGGCGCGATCACCCGGACCCGGGCGCCGTCGGCGAGCGGCTCGGAACTGAAGGAGACCGACCCGGAACGTACGCTCTCGGGGATCTCCACGGCGGCCTGCGGCCGCTCCCCCGCTGCGATGCCGGTGTCGAGCACCCTCGCGGCCCGCGCGGCGAGGTCGCGGATGAGCCGTGCGCGCCAGCTGGTCCAGGCCTGGGCGCTGGTCGCCCGCGCGTCGGCCTCGGTGAGCGCGGTGAGGAGCGCGAGCGCCTCGGCGTCGCCCATCGTGTCGACCACGAGGTCGACGGTCGCCGGGTCGTCCGGGTCGCGGGTGGTCGCGGTCGTGGACAGCAGCAGGTGCCAGCGCACCAGCAGCGAGATCAGCTCGACCTCCTCGTCCGGGAACCCCATCCGGGTGGCGATCCGGCGGGCGATCGGCTCCCCGGCGACGCTGTGCTCGGTCAGCGATCCCTTGCCGATGTCGTGGAGCAGCGCCGCGACCAGCAGCACGTCCGGGCGGGCGACACGCGGCAGCAGCGCGACCGCCTCGATGCAGGTCTCGATGGTGTGCCGGTCGACGGTGAAGCGGTGGATGATCGAGGCGTGCGGAAGCAGCCGGATCCGCTCCCACTCGGGCAGGATCCGCGAGACCGCGCCGGTCTCCTCGAGCGTCTCCCAGACCGCGAGCAGCCCGCGCCCGGCCCCCACCAGCCGTACGAAGAGACGGCGTGCCTCCTCCGGCCACGGCTCGGCCAGCACCGGGGTGTCCCGGGCCAGTCGCGCGGCCGTCGGCGGAGCCAGCGCGACGCCGTGCTCGGCGGCGAGCGCCGAGGCGCGCAGCAGCATCAGCGGGTCCCGCGACGGGCGGGCACCCGGCACCAGCACCACCTCGCCGGAGGCGAGTGCCAGGCCGCCTCCCAGCGGCGCCAGCTTGGGACGGCGCGGCGCTCCGGGACGCGACCGCTCGAGCACTCCGTCCACCCGCCGCCAGGCGAGACGGGAGAGGTGGGTCAGGCGGCGGCCGATGGTGCGTACGTGGGCCTGTGCGGTGCGCGCGTCGGCCAGCTCGAGACGCTCGGCGAGCTGGTCCCACATCTCCGGCACGACCCGGTCGGTGGCCCGGCCGGCGATCTCCTGGACGAGGTCACGCACGTCGAGCAACGCCCGCCGCGACTTCTCCAGATCGACTGCGGGCACGTCGACCAGCCAGGTCGCCACGATCGCCTTGATCACGACCGCGTCCCGCAGCCCGCCGTACATCTCCTTCAGGTCGGGCACCGACGCGTGCGCGAGCTCCCCGGCGCGCCGGTGCCGCTCCACGCTCATCGTCCTCAGCTCGGGCAGCAGGGACCGGGCGTGCTTGCGCCAGTGCGCCAGCATCGTCGTACGCAGCCGCAGCACCAGCCCGCGGTCGCCGGCCAGGTGCCGGATGTCGAGCAGTCCGAGGGCGACGCGGAGGTCGCCGGTCGAGGCGGAGAGCATCTCGGAGAACGAGCGCACCGAGTGGTCGAGCTTGGGCGCGGCGTCCCAGAGCGGATACCAGACCTGCTCGGCCACCGGCCCGGGCGAGACGGCGTCGTCGTGCACCAGGACGAGGTCCCAGTCGGAGAAGGGCGCGAGCTCACCGCGCCCGTATCCCCCGACCGCGACCAGGGCGACCCCGACCTCGGGGCCGCCGGCCGCGGCGTACGCCTTGACGCACTGCTCGTCGGCCTGGGCCGTGCGCTCCGCCCGTCCCTCGGCGGTCACGCGCCGGCCCCGTCCATAGGTCAGATAGCGGCGTCGTCGCGGTCGCCGGTGCGCACGCGCACGATGGTCTCCAGCGGGGAGACCCAGACCTTGCCGTCGCCGATGCGCTCGGTCTTCGCCGAGGTCTCGATGGCGCTGACCACCGACTCGACATCCTCGTCGGGAACGGCGATCTCGATGCGGATCTTCGGCACCAGGGCGACGTCGTACTCAGCGCCGCGGTAGACCTCGGTGTGGCCCTTCTGACGACCGTAACCCGAGACCTCGGAGACGGTCATGCCGGTGACACCGACAGCTTCCAGGGCGACGCGAACGTCCTCCCACTTGTGGGGTTTGATCACTGCGGTGACGAGCTTCATTTCTCTCCTCCGGTGGGATTCGATGGACCGGCACTGCGACGAAGCCTAGTCAGAGCGCGTCCGTGTCGCGCGCACCGGTCCGTACGCGGACGACGGACTCGATCGGGCTGAGCCAGACCTTCCCGTCGCCGATCCGTCCGGTCTGTGCGGTCTTCACGACGATCCCCACGACGTCCGCCGCGTCCTCGTCCTCCACCACGATCTCGATGCGGATCTTCGGCACCAGGGCGATGTCGTACTCGGCTCCGCGGTAGACCTCGGTGTGGCCCTTCTGACGGCCGTAGCCGGAGACCTCCGAGACGGTCATCCCGGTCACGCCGAAGGCCTCCAGGGCCTCACGCACGTCCTCCCACTTGTGGGGTTTGATCACTGCGGTCACGAGCTTCACGAGAGGGCGCCTCCAGAGGTCCTTGATCCTGCCATCTTCACCGCCACCTTCACCCGGGGAGGTTTCGACACCCCGCGGCGTGTGTTTCCACTGTGTAACAGACCTTTTGACCGTACGTCGCCGAAGCGTCGAAACACCCGCAAATCACCCGCGCCGCACCCGCGCAGGGCCACCAAAGGTCGCTACCCTCGTCGCATGTCGCTTTACGCCGTCGAGATCGACCTCGATCACCCCAACACCAGCCACGTGCAGGTCCTCGACCTGGCTGGGGCGACCGCCTCGGCGGGCGAGGGGAAACGGGTCCTCGACGTCGGCTGCTGGACCGGCGAGATCGGCCGGATCCTCACCGAGCGCGGTTGCACGGTCACCGGCATCGAGATCGACCCCGAGGCGGCGAGCCTGGCCGAGAAGGTCCTCGACAAGGTGGTCGTCGCCGACCTCGACGCGACGCCGCTGACCGAGATCGTCGAGCCCGGCTCCTTCGACGTGGTGATCTTCGCCGACGTCCTCGAGCACCTCGCCGACCCGCGGGCGGCGCTGGAGCAGGCCCGTGACCTGCTCACCCCCGGCGGCAGGGTGGTCATCTCGATCCCCAACGTCACCCACGGCTCGCTCCGTCTCGCCCTGCTGCAGGGCCGCTGGCAGACCACCGACACCGGGCTCCTGGACCGCACCCACATCAAGTTCTACTCGCGCGAGGGGCTGCTGCAGCTCTTCGCGGAGGCGGGCTACGCGGTCGAGGACCTGCGCGGCACCACGGCCGACCCGCTCAACGTCGAGGTCGCGGTCGATCCCGACCGGCTTCCCGACGTCGCGGTCGAGTGGGTGCGTCAGCAGCGCGACGCGCTGGTCTACCAGTTCCAGCTGGCCGCCCGGCCGCTCGCCGACGGTGAGGTCGCCCCGGCGCCGCCCGACCTCGTCCAGGCCGCCCCCGCAGACGAGGTCCGGATCCGCGATGCCCACACCAGGCAGTTCGAGGAGGTCACCCGCTCCCGGCTGGCCACGCGCGACCACATCCTCGGCATCCAGGCCTCGGCCAACTCCGCCCAGGCGCGGGTCGGTTCCCTGTCCAAGCAGCTGCGCGAGGCCCGCGAGGTCAACCGGCGCCGCCGCGAGCGGATCGAGCGGCTGCGCGGCAAGGTCGCCGGTCTCGAGGCCGACCTGACCTACGCCACCCGTCACCCCGTGCGCAACTTCGGCCGCCGCGTCGTCCGCCGCCTCCGCCGCGCCGCCCAGGGCTGACCGACCCCGTCAGTTTGCGCCAGGTCACCGCACGCCGTTGGAGTAGCGCTCGCGTACGTCCATGTAGTTGCCCCACCGGTTGTTGACGAAGTCCTTCTCCCAGTCGTGGACCGCGTTGTCGCGGCTGACCGACTCGAAGTGGAAGAGGACGACGTCGTGGAGCCAGACCAGCCGCAGGCCGAGTGAGCGACGGACCTTGAGGCACAGGTCGACGTCGTTGTAGTTGACCGGCAGCCGCTCGCTGAAGCCGCCGGCGTCGAAGAAGACCTCGCGCCGCATCGCGACGCAGGCGCCGGTGAGCGCGGAGGTCTCCCGGTTGATGTGCAGCTCGCCGTGGTTGCCGCGCTCCTCGGGGCGGGCCCGGTAGTAGGCGTGGGTGATGGTGCCGCTGCCGTAGATCAGGCCGGCGTGCTGGATGCGGAGGTCCTCGAAGAGCAGCTTGGGGCCGGTCATCCCCACGTCGGGCTCGCGCAGCGGCGCGATCAGGTGCTCGATGACGCCGTCGGAGTAGGCCTCCATGTCGTCGTTGAGGAAGATCAGCACGTCGCCGCGGGCGTGCGCGGCGCCGACGTTGCACTTGGCGCTGAAGCTGAACTTCTCGGTGAACTCGACGAGCTTGATGTCGGCGCCCTCGATCGCCCGCAGCGCCTCGAGCACCGGGGCGGGGGTCGGGGTGTCGTAGACGATCACGAACTCCACGTCGCGGTGCTTGGTCGAGGCCACGACGGAGCGGACGGTCTCGACGACCATCGCGCGCTTCTCGCCCCACACGATCGCGCTGGTGCCGATCGTCGGGATGATCACGCTGACCGGGGTGTCGAGGTCGGGCTCCCGCTCGACCCGGTAGAGCCCGGGCGAGACGCCACGGGTGGCCCTCGCCCGGATCCCGAGCCGGTCCAGGTGGGCCTGGACCGCGCGTACGCCGGCGTCCCAGGCGTACGGCTTGGCCTGGTTGTCCGCGGCGGCCGAGCCGGGCACCTGGCGCCAGTGGTAGAGGGCGCCGGGGACGTGGACGATGCGCCGGGCCCGCTCGCTGACCCGCAGCACGAGGTCGTGGTCCTGAGAGCCGTCGAAGCCCTCCTGGAAGCCGCCGACCTCTTCCACGACCGAACGGCGGAACACCGAGAAGTGGGTGCAGTAGTTGTGGTGGCGCAGCCGCTCCGGGGACCAGTCGGGCTTGTAGTAGGCGTCGCGGAGCTCTCCGGCGTCGCTCATCAGGTCCTGGTCGCTGTAGGCGTAGTCGAGGTCGTCGAACCGGTCGTAGGCGGCGACCATCTTCGCCATCGCGTTCGGCTCGAGCACGTCGTCGTGGTCGAGCAGGGCGACCAGCTCGCCGTTCGCCTCGGCCAGCGAGGAGTTCGACGCGGCCACGATGCCGCCGTTCTCGGCGCGCTCCACGATCCGCACCCGCGGCTCCTTCGCGGCCAGCTCGCGCAGCCGCGGAAGCACCCAGGGTTGCGGTGATCTGTCGTCGCTGAGGATCCATTCCCAGTCCTCGAAGGACTGGCCGAGGACCGAGGCGATGGTGTCCTCGAAGGCATCTGCGGGCGGGTTGTAGACAGCGGTGATCAGGGACAGCCGGGGCGATGGCATGGTCTTCAGCCTATGCCGCTCACCGCCGGTACGCAGCACCCGACACGGGCCGCGCGACCGTTAGGGTGATGGCCGACATCACATCGTCTCGGAGGTTTGGTCGTGTCCCGGTTGGCAGTGTTGGCGACGTACGACACCGAGGGCCGGCTGTGGCCGCACGTGCGCCGCCAGATCGAGGCGTACGCAGCGGCAGCCGAGCTGATCGTCGTCTCCGCCGGTGGCCTGGGTGAGGAGGACCGGGCCTGGGCGCGGGCCAGGGCGCAGGTGATCGAGCGCGACAACGTCGGCTACGACTTCGCCTCCTACAAGGCCGGTCTGGACGCCGCCGGGGACCTGACCCGCTTCGACCTGGTCGTGCTCGTCAACGACAGCTTCATCGGGCCGGTCGTGCCGCCGGAGCGGATCTTCGAGGAGATGGCCGCGCGCGGCGTCGACTTCTGGGGGCTGACCCGTAACGAGGAGCTGGGCGACCACGTCCAGAGCTACTTCGTGGGTCTCACGCCGACCGCGATCGCCTCGGCGGCGTTCGCCGAGTTCTGGCGCGACTTCGTGCCGCTCGACGACCGCGCCGAGGTGATCACCCGCTACGAGGTCGGGCTGACCCGCCGGCTCGCCGAGGCCGGGCTCACCTACGACGCCTACTTCGTGCCGCGCGCGCACGAGCACCGCCGTGCCCGGGCGCGAAGGTCGTGGATGGGCGTCAACATCACCTTCGACCCCGACACCGACCCGCACCTGCTCCCGGACAAGACCGCGGAGTGGAACCTCGTCCGCACCATCGGCGACCAGCCGCCCAACCCGTGCAACACCATGGCCGACAGCGTGCTCGACGCCGGCCGGCTGCCGATCGTCAAGATCGAGACGCTGCGCGACGATCCCTACGCCCTCGACGCCGAGGCCCTGCTGAGGCACTGCGAGCAGGCGTATCCGAGCGTGTTCGCGGGCGTGCGTGACCATCTCGACCACACCCGGGCGGCCCGCGGGCGCCGGCTCACCAAGGTCACGCCGCTGAGCACCGAACGTCGTCTCGACGGCCGGGCGCTGGCCTACTGTGCGCCCGTGGCGGGGCCGGACGAAGGGCTCCGAGCCTCGAACCGGTTCCCGCCGGGCTCGCTGGTGGGCGAGAACACTCCCCCGGCCCAGATCGCCGCACTGGTCGGCTCGGCGCCGAACGTGCTCGAGGTCGGCTGCTGGACCGGACAGCTCGGCCGCCGGCTCGGCGCCCAGGGGTGCCGGGTGGCGGGTGTCGAGGCGGACCCGGAGGCCGCTGCACACGCGGGTGAGGCGCTGGCCGAGGTGGTCGTCGCCGACCCCGCCGCCACCGCGTTGAGCGACCTGTTCGATCCCGGCAGCTTCGACGTCGTCGTGCTCGCCGACCAGGTCGAGTACGCCCCGGACCCGGCCGCTGTCCTCGAGGACGCCCATGCGCTGCTCGCTCCCGGCGGGCGGATCGTGGTCTCCGCTCGCAACGCCTCCCACGGCTCACGGCGTCTCGCCGCCCTGCAGGGGCACTGGTCGGCGACCGCGCTGCCGGTGGACCGCACCCCGCGGCGATCGTTCAACCGAGCAGGCCTGCTGCGGCTCGTGTCCGACGCCGGTCTGGTGGCCACCGACCTGCGCGGCACCGTCGCCGACCCGCTGGTCTCCGACTTCGGCGTCCCGCAGAAGACACTGCCGTACGGCATCGCCGAGTGGGTCCGCGACCAGCCCGACGCCATGGTCGAGACCTTCCAGGTGGCCGCGCGGCCGGCGGTTCCCGGCGAGCGCGTCGAAGCCCCGGAACTCGTCCCCGCCGTGGCCCCCGAGACCGTACGTCTCACCGACGCCCACACCGAGCGGGCCGAGCGGGTCAGGGCCGAGCGGCGCGCCGGCCGCCGGCTCCCCGAGCGGGTCGCGGAGCTCGAGGAGCAGGTCCAGCAGCTGGAGGCGGAGCTGGCCCGCCACCCGTTACGACGGGCGGCGGGCCAGCTCAAGCGGCGCGTGCTCTGAGATCGGTCAGTAGCGCAGGCGGCGCAGGTAGGAGTAGCCGACCTCCGCGGTGTGGAGCGGGCTGATCTCCGGGGTGTCGTTCTCGACGATGTACTCCTCGACCTCGTGGGCCGCGAAGACCTTCGCGAAGTCGATGAATCCGGTGCCGAGGTCGACGTGGTCGCCCGTGGCGGGATTGCGGTCCTTGACGTGGTACTGCCGCACCCGCTGCGGCCCCGCCTTGATCGTGTCGATGGCGAAGTCGACGGCCTCGTCGTTGGACAGGCCGCGGTTGACCCCGCCCGTCACGGCCCAGTAGATGTCGATCTCGAGGTGGACCAGCGCCGGGTCGAGCTCGGTGGTGAGGACGTCCCAGGGAGTGACGCCGCCGCCGAGATCGGTCGTGAACTCGTGGGCGTGGTTGTGGTAGCCGTAGGCGATCCCGTAGCGCTTCGCGGCGGCCGCCTCGACGTTCATCTGCTCCGCCCAGGTCTGCCAGTCGGAGAGCGAGCTGGAGGCGAGGTAGGGCACCACCATGTAGCGCTGGCCGAGGGTCGCCGCGTTCTGCAGCTTGGTCTGCAGGTCGGCGGGCGTGGCGCTGATGCCGTCGTGGGAGGAGGAGGCGCGGATGCCGAGATCGTCGTAGAAGGCCCGCAGCTCGGCCGCGGTCCGGTCGAAGTAGCCCAGCGCCTGCTCGACCCGCGGATAGCCCATCTCGGCGATCGAGGTCAGGGTCGCGTCGAAGCCGGGGTCGCCCCACAGCGCGTCGCGGACGGTCCAGAGCTGGATGCTGATCCGGCCCGGAGGCACCCGGCAGGCGCCGTGCTCGGCCGTCACGGCCGCTCCGGCCGGGGAGAGCAGGCCGGGCACCGCGGCCAGCATGGCACCGCCCGCGACGGCGCCGAGCGCGCCCTTGACCATCGAGCGACGGCTCAGGCCGCGCTCCTCCAGCGAGCGGCGCAGCGCGCCCTCGCCGTCGAATCCGTAACACATGGCTGTTTCCTCTCGGGGGGGGGTTCGAACTCTCGGGGTCGAGTCAGTCGTTGGTGCTGAAGGCGGCGTCGAAGGCGGCCTCCGGGGCATCGAAGGCGAGCCGGCGCACGAACTCGAGCGCCTCGGGGGCGCCGACGAGGCGGTCCATGCCGGCGTCCTCCCACTCGACCGAGATGGGGCCCTCGTAGCCGATGGCGTTCAGCATCCGGAAGCACTGCTCCCAGGGGACGTCGCCGTGGCCGGTGGAGACGAAGTCCCAGCCGCGCCGGGGGTCCGCCCAGGGGAGGTGGGAGCCGAGCCGGGCGTTGCGGCCGTTGCCCGTCTGCAGCTTCGTGTCCTTGCAGTCCACGTGGTAGATCCGGTCGCGGAAGTCCCACAGGAACCCGACCGGATCGACCTGCTGCCACACCATGTGGCTGGGGTCCCAGTTGAGGCCGAACGCCTCCCGGTGCCCGATCGCCTCCAGGGTCGCGACGGTGGACCAGTAGTCGTAGGCGATCTCGGAGGGGTGCACCTCGTGGGCGAACCGCACCCCGCACTCGTCGAAGACGTCGAGGATCGGGTTCCACCGGTCGGCGAAGTCCTGGTAGCCCGCCTCGATCGTCTCCTGGGAGACGGGCGGGAACATCGCGACGTACTTCCAGATGGCGGAGCCGGTGAAGCCGACGACGGTCTCGACGCCGAGGTTCTTCGCCGCCCGGGCGGTCATCTTCATCTCCTCTGCGGCCCGCTGACGTACGCCCTCGGGGTCGCCGTCGCCCCAGATCTTGGCGGGCAGGATGTCGCGGTGGCGCTGGTCGATCGGGTCGTCGCAGACCGCCTGACCCTTGAGGTGGTTGGAGATCGTGAAGACCTTGAGGTTGTGCTTGGCCAGCAGGTCCAGCTTCGCCTGGACGTACGTCTCGTCCTCGGCCGCCTGCCAGACGTCGAGGTGGTCGCCCCAGCAGGCGATCTCCAGGCCGTCGTAGCCCCACTCGGAGGCGAGGCGGCAGACCTCCTCGAACGGCAGGTCGGCCCACTGGCCGGTGAAGAGGGTGATCGGTCGGGTCATGGTTGTCCTTCCACGTGGGGTCTGAGGGGTCAGAGCAGGGATGCGAGCAGGTCACGGACCTCGGTGGCCTCGAACCGGTCGCGTTTGACGGAGGCGTCGGAGCAGACGAGCACCGGGCCGTGCTCGGGGTCGTCCGGCAGCCGGCCGTGGCTGCCGGAGACCGGGGCGGGGTCGAGCGGCACCACACTCATCGCGTAGCGCAGCCCGGCCGTCTTGCGGGCCAGGGTGGCGGCAGCACGGAGCTTGACCCAGCGGTCCTCGGGGTCGAGGAACAGCTCGGCGGGGTCGTAGCCGGGCTTCTTGTGGATCTCGACGCCGCGGGCGAAGTCGGGCGCGTTCGCGTCGTCGAGCCAGTAGTAGTAGGTGAACCAGGCGTCCGGCTCGGCCACCACGACCAGCTCGCCGGCGCGCTCGTGGTCGAGTCCGTACGCCGCCTGGCCGGTGCGGTCGAGGACCTCGGCCACCCCGTCGAGCCCGGCGAGCAGGTCCCGGACGCGCTCCAGGTCGTCGGGGTCCTTGATGTAGACGTGGGCGATCTGGTGGTCGGCGACCGCGAAGGCCCGCGAGGTCCACGGGTCGAGCAGCTCGCCGGTGGCGTTGTGGTGGACGTGGAGCAGGCCCTCGCGGCGCAGCAGCCGGTTGATGTCGACCGGTCGGGAGGCGGCGGTGATGCCGTACTCGCTCAGCAGTACGACGCGGACCCCCGCCGCCTCGGCGTCGTCGAGCAGCGGCGCCAGGGTGGCATCGACGTCCCGGGCGGCCTGGACGGCCTGCGGGCTGTCGGGGCCGAAGCGCTGCAGGTCGTAGTCGAGGTGAGGGACGTAGACGAGGGTGAGGTCGTGGTAGGGCATGACCTTGCGGGCGGCCGCTACGATCCACGCCGAGCTCTTGATCGAGGCCGTGGGACCCCAGTAGGTGAACAGCGGGAACGGCCCGAGCTCCTCGGTGAGCTCGTCGTGGAGCGACGGAGGCCAGGTCCAGCAGTCGGGCGACTTCTTGCCGTCTGCGTGGTAGGCCGGGCGCGGGGTGACGGTCGTGTCGACGTCGGCGCCCATGGCGTACCACCAGCAGACGTTGGCGACCTTGGCGCCGGGGCGCCGGCGGCGTACGACGTCCCACAGCTTCTCGCCCTGCACCAGCGCGTTGTGCTGGCGCCACAGCAGCACCTCGCCGAGGTCGCGGAAGAACCAGCCGTTGCCGACGACGCCGTGGTCGCGTGGCAGCGCGCCGGTCAGGAAGGTCGACTGGACCGAGCAGGTGACCGCGGGCAGCACGGTGCCGAGCTCGGCGGTGAACCCCGACTCCCCCACCTGCCGCACCCGCGGCATGTGCCGGAGCAGGTCGGGCGTCATCCCGACCACGTCGATGACCAGCAGCTTCTCACTCACGTTGTCGCTCATGCCGATGCCTCCTGCAGCTGTTCGAGCCCGGCCTCGAGGAGCCGGTCGCGTGTCCAGCCGAGCTCAGCCGCGATGCCCGCGACCAGGCCGGCGTCCCCGTCGGGGCGGACCTGCTCGGGCAGGACACCCCAGGTGTAGGTCTCCACCTCGAGATGGTCGGTGTGCGCGACCGGGCCGCCGAGGAGCGCGTCGAGCGTGCCGGCAAGATGATCGCGGGTGCTGCGCAGCGGCGGAGCCGGGTCGGCGTGCAGCGGTACGTGGAAGTGCACCCGCCACGGATGCTCGGCCGCCAGCGGACGATGGCCACCGAGCGCCTCGGGCAGGTCGTCGCGGCTGTCCACCCGCGCCCCGCGTGGCTCTCGGGTCTGGTGGAGGAAGCGGTCCTCGGAGTAGGAGGCGAGGGCGTCCCGGGTCGCCGGGTCGCTCGGGTCGTCGGCGTGCAGGGCCGCGGAGACCTGGACCTTGACGACCGGCAGCCCGGCCACCTGCAGCCGGTCGAGCGCCTCGGTGGCGTCCTCGAACTGGGTGGCGAGGTGGCAGGTGTCGACGCAGATCCCGAGGTGCTCGGGGGCCAGCCCGGCGAGCCGTGTCACCGCGTCGCGGGTCGTCTCCACGACGCAGCCCGGCTCCGGCTCGAACCCGACCCGGATCGTCCGGCCGTGCTCGGCCTCGATGCCGGCCAGGCCGTCGGCGAGCTCGCCGATCAGCTCCCGGGCGGCCCGGTCGCGGTCGGTGAACCACGGGGTGCGCCAGCCCAGCGGGAGCGTCGAGATGCTGCCGCGGGTGGCGTCGTCGGGCAGCAGCGCCGCCAGCACCCGGGCGCAGTCGAGGGTGTAGTCGAGGCGGCGCCGGGTCGACCAGTCCGGGGAGTAGACGTCGCGCTTCACGACCGGGGCGTGGAACCCGGCGTACGGGAAGGCGTTGAGGGTGACCACCTCCAGGCCGTGGCGCTCCAGGCCGGTGCGGAGCCGGTCGAGGGTGGCCGGGTCGCCGGCCAGCTCGTGGGCGGTCGCGGCCGGGAGCCAGAGCCCGAGGCCGAGCCGGGGCTCGCCGAGCCGCGCCCGGACCTCGCCGGCGTAGCGGCGGAGCTGGTCGAGGATGCCGTCGACGTCCTCGGCCGGGTGCACGTTGCTGCAGTAGCCGAGGTGGACGACGGTGCCGTCGCGGTGCCGGAACCTCATGCCCGCTCACCTCGCAGCAGCGAGTTGCCGGCGAAGGTCGCGCTCCGGTCGGCCTCGGGTACGTCGAGCAGCAGCCGTCCGCTCTGGCCGAAGAACTCCACCGGGTTGCGCCACAGCACCCTGTCGACATCGTCCTCGGAGAACCCGGCGGCGAGCATCGCCTCGCCGGTCGCCCGTGTGCGCAGCGGATCCGACCTGCCCCAGTCGGCGGCGGAGTTGACCAGCACCCGGTCGAGTCCCCGCCGCTGGAGTATCGCGACCATCCGGTCAGGGTCCATCTTGGTGTCGGGGTAGATCGAGAAGCCCATCCACGCGCCCGCCTCGTCCACGACGTCGACGGTGACCTCGTTGAGGTGGTCGACGACGACCATGCCTGGCTCGATCCCGGCCGCCTCGACCAGATCGAGGGTGCGGCGGGTGCCGGCGAGCTTGTCGCGGTGGGGCGTGTGCACCATGGCCGGCAGCGCGAACTCGCGAGCCAGCTCGAGCTGCCTGCTGAACGCCTTCTCCTCCTCCTCGGTCATCGAGTCGAAGCCCACCTCACCGACCGCGACGACCCCGTCCTTGGCGAGGTAGCGCGGCAGCAGGTCGAGCACCGGCGTGCAGCGCGGGTCGTTGGCCTCCTTCGGGTTGAGCGCGATCGTGCAGTGGTGGGCGATGCCGAACTGCGAGGCCCGGAAACGCTCCCAGCCGACCAGCGCGTCGAAGTAGTCGACGAACGAGTCGACGCTGGTCCGCGGCTGGCCGAGCCAGAAGGCCGGCTCCACCAGAGCGCGGACGCCGGCGGCGTACATCGCCTCGTAGTCGTCGGTCGTGCGTGAGGTCATGTGGATGTGCGGGTCGAAGATGCGCATCAGGACTCCCGAGTCGTGGTGGTGGGGGCGGGAAGGAACGGCAGGGCGTCGTCAGGCACCCCGCGGCCGGCGGCCCGCCGTTCGGCGGCGTAGTCGGCGACCATCCGGCGCAGCTCCTCGTCGGCACGGCCGTCGAGGCCCGCGACCAGACGTAGGGGTACGCCGACGAAGAGGCACTTGAGGACGGCCTGACGCCACGCGGCGTCGTCGAGACGGGCGGCGTACGTCCCCATGGCGGCGGCCACCAGCCGCGGGTCGTTGGTGCGCAGCGCGTCGTGGAGCAGGTCGACCGCGCGGTCGCCGAGCGCGGCCTGGAGGGGTCCGAGGCCGGCCAGGACGGCGCGCCGCTCGTCGGCGTCGCCGAAGCGGTAGAGATCGTGCACCTCGGCGCTCAACGCGTCGGCGTCGCCCAGGAGGCCACGGCCGAGCGCGCCCAGCAGCCGCACCCGTACGTCGTCCTCGACCCGGTCGGCACCCGGCTCGGGCGAGGTGCCCGGCGTGCGGCCGATCTCCCTGGCCGCTGCCGGGAAGCGGGTCCGGATGCGGGTGGGGTCGGTCTCGATCTCGGCACACCATTCGGCGAGAAGCGTCTCGTTCATGTCCGCACCTCCGTGGGGTCGGGAAGGGCCGCATAGGTGTCGCGGAGGAAAGCCAGGGAGCGTTCGGCGACGACCGGGGCCGCGTGGGACTGGCGGGGCAGCTCGAGCGAGGCGAGACCGGTGTAGCCGATCTCGGCGAGGGTGCCGAGCGCGGCGGCGAAGTCGACCTCGCCGGTGCCCAGCTCGAGGTGCTCGTGGACGCCCTCGACCATGTCGTCGACCTGCACGTTGGCCAGCAGCGGCCCCGCCCGGCGGATGGTCTCGGCCATCCCCCGCGGCTCGTTGCAGACGACGTGGCCGAGGTCGAGGGTGACGCGGAGCAGCGCGGGGTCGTCGAGCCGCCGACGCAGCTCGAGCACGGCGTCGAGGGTGTCGACGAAGTGCCCGGGCTCGGGCTCGACGGCACACACGACCCCGCGCCGGGTGGCGAGATCGAGGACCTGCCAGACACCGTCGCACAGCCGGCCCCAGGCACGGTCCTCGTCGACGCCGGCGGGAAGGCTGCCGGACCAGAACGAGACCGCCTCGGCACCGAGGTCTGCGGCGACCTCGACCGCGCGGTGCAGGTAGTCGACCCGGCGGCTCGCCTCCGGACCCGGGTGAAGCAGGGTCGGGTAGTGCTTGCGGCGGGGGTCGAGGATGTAGCGGGCGCCGGTCTCGACCACGACCGACAGGCCGAGCTCGTCGAGCCGGTCGCCGAGTCGTGCCACCCGGCCCGCGAGATTCGGCCGGTAGGGGTCGAGGTGGAGGTGGTCGAGGGTCAGGGCGACGCCGTCGTAACCCAGGTCGGCCAGGACGGCCAGGGCGTCCTCGAGCCGGTGGCTGTGCATGCCGTTGGTGCCGTAGCCGAACCGCAGCGTGCTGGTCGCGCTCATGTCGGCGACACCGCCTTCGAGGCGGCCCTGACGATCGGGCCGGCGGCCAGCAGCCCGAGCGCGGCCAGCGGTGAGCGACGGGCGACGAGGGCGGCCTGGAGCGGGATCATCCCGCGGATCCCGGCGCCGGTGGCGCGCCGGACCGTGCCGGCATCCGGCGAGGAGACGGCGGCCAGCTGGGCGGAGCCGACACTGCCTGCGTACGACGCGGCGAGGGCGACGGGGAGCGCCGCCCGGCCGTGGCCGGCCGCCAGGGCCGCGGTCACGACCGTGACCCCTCCGGCCAGGCCCGCGGTGAGGGGCCGGGTGCCGTGGACCTCGCCGCGGCTGAGCAACGTGACACCAGCGGTGTGTGCGGCGAGCAGGCCGGCCGGGACGAGTCCCGCCCGCGTACGCCCGGCAGCAGCCGCCCCGAGGAACACATCGAGACCTCGCGCCGCGGCCATCGCGAACGGCCCGGCCGAGGTGTCCTTGAGGACGGTGTCATAGGCCCACACGGCACCGGCCAGGGCCGCCGCCGTCGCCGCGGCCGGACGTCCTCCGGCGAGCGCGGCCAGCCCGACACCCGCCGCGGTCAGCCCGACGGCCGCCCCCAGCGCCTGGCGGGGGCTGACCCGGCCCGACGGGATCGGTCGCTCCGGTCGCTCGACGGCGTCCAGGTCGCGGTCGGCCCAGTCGTTGAGCGCCATCCCGGCCCAGTAGAGCGCCACCGACGCGGCCGGCATCGCGGCTGACCGGGCCCGCAGCGGACCGGCCGCAGCCGCCCCGGCCATGGTGTCGCCCGGCACGGTGAGCGCGGCCGGCAGCCGGACCAGCTCGGCGAAGGCTCGGGCACGAGGCGTCATACGCCCACCCGACGGCACCACGCGACCAGCTCGTCCCACTGCGTACCGAGCCGGTGCTCGGTGGAGCCGGCCGGGTCCTTGAAGAAGAACCCGAACGGCAGCGGCCCGCTCTCCCCCACCTCGGCCGCCCGCAGGGTCAGCCGGGCGAGGTCGAGCACCAGCGGCGCGGCCAGCGCCGAGTCGCAGCCGCTCCAGGTGAACTGCAGCGACATCCGCACCCCGAGGAAACCCTCGAAGGAGACGTGGTCGATGGCGGTCTTCCAGTCGCCGTGGTCGGGCACGTAGTCGATGTGCATCGGCCCCTCCACCGGGTGACCGAGCATCGCCTCCAGACCCTGAGCCTTGGTGACCAGCTTGCTCTGCGCATTGGCGGGGTCGGCGAGCGTGGCGCCGTCACCGCCGCCGAGCATGTTGTAGGACGCCCAGGCGTTGACCTGCAGCGCCCGGGTCGCGAACATCGGCGCCAGGGCTGACTTCAGCAGCGTCTCACCGGTCTTGCCGTCCGAGCCCGCCCACGGGAGCCCGGCCCGCTCGGCGAGCGTGACGAGCACGGGCAGCCGCGGGCCGGGGCTCGGCGTGAACGAGACCACCGGGCAGCCTGCCCGGTAGGCGGCCAGGACGTAGACCGAGCTGGCCGGCAGCGGCGACTCCCCCGCTGCCAGGGCGGCGTCGAGGGCATCGGGGTCGGCCAGCGGCCCGCCGTCGGTGACCTCGGCCGGCGGCTCGGTGCTCGCGACGTCCACCACGACCACCCGCTCGAGCCCGTGGGCCTCGCGGAAGGCGACCAGGTCGGCGCTCAGCCTCGCGATCGCCTCTCGTTGGGGCTCCTCGCTCGAGACGTCATAGCCCGTACGCAGCCCCGACCCGATCGCTTCCAGCTCACCCGCGATCGCCGGCAGGATCGCGGCCGGAACCACCCCGCCCGCCGCGAGGCGCTCGGCCCGCTTCACCAGCGGGTCGGTGGCGAGGTCGTGGCCTCCGATGACGAGCTCGTCGAGGGATGGCAGTCCTGCCGCAGCGATCTCCGGCTGCTCGGTCACGAGCCCGACCCGGCCGGCGAGCCCTGCCCGGACAGCCAGGGCCCCGACGATCGTCGTGACCCCGACCGATCCACGTGCACCGATCAGCCAGAGGCCGACCTTCCCCACCCCGGTGCTCTGCCCGGTCACCCGTCCGCTCCGGCCCTGAACGGCGCGGCTCCGGCGACCATCTGGATGCCGCCAAGCACGTGGGAGAGGAACTCCGGCTCGGTGAACGACTCGTTGGTGTGGCCCATCCCGGTGTAGAACGCCCGACCACCGTCGTACTCATGGCACCAGGCGATCGGGTGCGGCTCACCCATCGCGAACCGGCCCGGGTCATAGCTGCGCTCATCGAGGTCGGCGAGGATCCTGACCGAGTCGGCAGGACGGTCGCGGAAGCTGTACCACTCGTCCCAGCGCGTCCACCGCTTCGGCAGCTCGGCCGTGGCAGCGGTGTTGTGCGCACGCACCTTCACCGTCGCGGTCTGCTGAGCGGGATGACCGGCGAAGTACGCCCCGACCAGGCCGCCGTACCAGGGCCAGTCGTACTCGGTGTCGGAGGCCGCGTGGACGCCCACATACCCGCCACCGCCCTGGATGTAGCGCTCGAAGGCCGCCTGCTGGCCGCCGTCGAGAACGTTCCCGGTCGTGGAGAGCCACAGCACCGCCGCGTACCCCGCCAGGTCGGTGTCGTTGAACACCGCTGCGTCCTCGGTGGCGGTCACCGTGAAGCCGTTCTCGACCCCCAGCTTCTCGATCGCCGCGATGCCGTAGGGGATGGACCCATGTCGGAACCCTGCGGTCTTGGAGAACACCAGGACCTTGTACGTCCCCACCGCCTCGCCCACGCCGGAGCCGGCTGCTCGCGCGGCCGGTGCCGACGACAGACCCGGGGCCACGGCAGCCGCGGCCACCAGTCCTGCTCCCGCGATCACGTTTCTTCTCGATGCGTACTTCATGGTGCGTCCTTTCCGAACTGCGTGGGAGAGTCGTTCCAGGCGAGAGCTGGGGGTGGATCAGGCAGGGATCTCCTGCCACGTCCTGGTGTCGGAGCTGGTCTCGACGGCGGCGAGCACGCGCTGGACCTGGAGGCCGTCGGCGAACGACGGTGCCGGCTCGGTCCCCTCGCCGAGCGCGCGGACGAGGTCGACGACCTGGTGGGTGAAGCCGTGCTCGTAGCCGAGGCCGTGGCCCGGGGGCCACCAGCCCTCCAGCCACGGGTGCTCGGGCTCGGTGACCACGATCCGCCGGAAGCCGCCCTCGGCGTCCGGCAGGGTCGCGTCGTGGAAGTGCAGGACGTTCATGTCCTCGAAGTCGAAGGCCAGGCTGCCCTTCGAGCCGTTGATCTCGATCCGGATCGCGTTCTTGCGGCCGGTCGCGAAGCGGGTGGCCTCGAAGGAGCCGACCGCTCCCCCGGAGAACCGGGCCAGGAAGACCGCGCTGTCGTCGACGGTCACCGGACCGCGACCCGTCCCGGCGGTGGCGGAGAGCCCGGAGGAGGCCTCGGCCACCGGGCGCTCCTTGACGAAGGTCTCCAGCATCCCGGAGACCTCCTGGATCCGGTCGCCGGTGATGTGCTGGGTCAGGTCGATGACGTGGGCGCCGATGTCACCGAGCGCCCCCGAGCCGGCCTTGCTCTTGTCGAGCCGCCAGCTCAGCGGGGTCTCCGGGTCGGCGAGCCAGTCCTGGAGATACTGCGCCCGCACATGGTGGAGCTCCCCGAGACGACCGTCGGCGACCAGCTTCCGGGCCAGCGCGATCGCGGGCACCCGGCGGTAGGTGAACCCCACCATCGCCCGTACGCCCCGCTCGGCGGCAGCAGCGGCGGCCGCGGCCATCCGCTCGGCCTCGGCCACGGTGTTGGCCAGCGGCTTCTCGCACAGCACGTGCTTGCCGGCCTCCAGCGCGGCGATCGCTATCTCCGCGTGGGTGTCGCCGGGTGTGCACACGTCGATCAGGTCGACGTCGTCGCGGGCGATCACCTCGCGCCAGTCGGTGGCGCTCTCCTCCCAGCCGAAGCGGGTCGCGGCCTCGGCCACGCGGGCGGCGTCACGGCCGCAGACGACCTGCATCCGTGGGGTGAGGGGGAGGTCGAAGAAGCGGTGGGCACTGCGCCAGGCGTGGGAGTGGACGGCGCCCATGAAGGCGTAGCCGATCATCCCCACCCCGAGTGTGGCGTTCTGCTCGGTCATCGGAACTCGATCCTGTGTTCGGTGGTGTCGCTCCGCGCCCGAGCGCGGAGCGACCTTGCGGTCTGGCTGGGTCAGGCGGTCAGGACTCGAAGGCCGTGGGGAGGAACTCCGCCACGTTCTCCTTGGTGACGACCGGCGCGTCCAGCTGGATCGTGCGCGGCACGGTCACCTCGACCAGGTCGGACATCGCCTTGTCCTGGGCCAGGAGCCGGGCGAGCTTGATCCCGTCGGCGGCTTGGGTGGAGGGGTAGATGACCGTCGCCTTGAGGACGCCCTTGTCCGACTCGATCTCGCGCATCGCGTTGGCCGAGCCGGCGCCACCGACCATGGTGAACTCGTCGCGGCCGGCGTTGTTGATCGCGGCGAGGACGCCGACGCCCTGGTCGTCGTCGTGGTTCCACAGGAAGTCGATCTTCGGCGCGGCCTGGAGCAGGTTGGAGGCCGCCTTCTCGCCGCCCTCGACGGTGAAGTCGGCAGCGACCCGGTTGTCGACATCGAGGTCGCACTTGGCCAGCGCGTCCTTGAAGCCCTGGCTGCGGTCCTGGGTCAGCGGCAGCGAGTCGATGCCGGCGATCTCGGCGACGACCGCGTCCGTCTTGCCGCCGGCCTGCTCGCAGACGTACTCGCCTGCCGAGACGCCCATGCCGTAGTTGTCACCGAGCACGGTGACGCGGGCGGCGTTGGGGTCGTTGAACTCACGGTCGACGTTGATGACCGGGATGCCGGCCTCCATCGCCTTGAGCGCCACCGGGGTCAACGCGGCGCCGTCGAAGGGCAGCAGCACGATGGCGTCGACCTTGTCGTTGATGAAGGTCTCGACCTGGCTGATCTGCAGACCGACCTCGTTGGTGCCTTCCGCCAGGCGGAAGTCGACGTCCTCGTAGGCCTCGGCAGCGGTCTTGGCCTGCTCGCTGATCGCACCCATCCAGCCGTGGTCGGCGGCGGGCGCCGAGAAACCGATGACGACCGTGTCGCCCTTCTCGTCGTTGGAGCCGGCCTCGGCGTTGGAGGTGCCGCCGACGTTCTCGGTCTTCTCAGGCGTGTTGCTGATGCAGGCCGAGAGGGCGAGCACCGAGAGGCCGGCGACGAGGCCGGTGCCGAGGCGCCGGGCGACCGGGCCGGTGATCTTTGCTGAGGTGAACTTCATGGGAGGTGCTCCTAGATCGTGCGGAGGTGGAGGGGATGTGTCCGAGACCCGAGGACGGCTGGTGGGACGGCGTAGGGCGGTCATGACCCTGGCTGTCGTGAGAACCGCTTCTGCAGCAGCACGGCGGCGATGATGATCAGGCCCTTGGTGAAGGCCTGGGCGGAGATCGAGAGGTTGTTGAGCACGAACACGTTGGTGAGGGTCATGAAGATCAGCACCCCGAAGACGGTGCCGATGATGTTGCCGCGCCCGCCGGAGAGCAGGGTGCCGCCGATGACGACCGCCGCGATGGCGTCCAGCTCGTAGAGCTGGCCATGGGTGGCGCTGCCGGTCGTGGTGCGGCTGATCAGCATCACCGCGGCGATGCCGCAGCAGAGGCCGACGAGCACGTAGAGGAGCACGGTGTGGCGGCGTACGTTGATGCCGGCCAGGCGCGAGGCCTCCGGGTTGCCGCCGATGGCCAGCGTGCGCCGGCCGAAGGTGGTGCGGTTGAGCAGCACCCAGCCGATCACCGCCACGATGGCGAAGATCCAGATCAGCACCGAGATCCCGAAGATGTCGCGCGAGAACGCGTCGGTGAAGCCCGGCACGCTGACGATCTGGGTCTTGCGCGCCGAGATGATCTCGGCCAGACCGCGGGCGCTGGCCATCATCGCCAGCGTCGCGATGAACGGCACCACCCCGCCGTACGCGATCAGCAAGCCGTTGATCAGACCAGCGCCCGCGCCGACCAGGAGCGCGGTGGTGACGATGATGATCCAGTGGATGTCGTTGGCCATCGTCTGGGTGGCCAATGTGGTGCACCAGATCGAGGACAACGCGACCAGCGCACCCACCGACAGGTCGATGCCGCCGCCGGTGATGACGAACGTCATCCCGATGCTGACCACGCCGATCACCGCGGCGAGGCGCAGGATCGTCATCACGTTGTCGACCGAGGCGAACCGCTCACCGCCGGTGGCGACGCCGATGACGGCCAGCAGCGCCAGCGCCAGGACCAGGCCCAGGTTGTGACCGGCGCCGCTGCGGAGCAGCTGGCCCAGACCACCGGGCTCGGCCCGGCGGGCCGCTTCCTTCTCGACCCGAGCCGTGTCCCCCTGGGCCACAGCAGCGTTCGTTGGCGTGGAGTCGCTCATGCGACCTCTCCTTCCATCACGAGGTCCAGGACCTTCGACTCGTCGATCTCGGTGGCGGGTCCCTCGTGGACGACGGAGCCCTCGCTGATGACGAGGACCCGGTCGGCGAGACCGAGCACCTCCTCCACCTCGCTGGACACCACGACCACGGCGACACCTTCGTCGGCCAGGCGGCGGACGAGGTTGTAGATCTCGCTGCGTGCCCCGACGTCGACGCCCCGGGTGGGCTCGTCGAGGAGCAGCACCTTGCAGTCGCGCAACAGCCACCGGGCGAGCACGACCTTCTGCTGGTTTCCGCCGGACAGGTTGCGGACCGGCCGGTCCACCCCCGCAGGACGTACGTCGAGCGAGCGGCTGAGCTCCTCGGCGGCGCGGCGCTCGGCGCCGCTGTCCAGGAAGCTGGCCTTGGAGAACCGGCCCAGGGACGAGATCGTCACGTTGCGGTAGACCGCCTGGTCGAGCAGCAGCCCCTGGCTCTTGCGCTCCTCGGGAGCCAGCCCGACCCCTGCGGCGACCGCGGCACGGACCGAGCCGCCGCGCAGCCGGCGCCCGTTGATGGTGACCGTGCCGGCGCTGGAGCGGCGGGCGCCGTAGATGGTCTCCAGGATCTCCGAGCGACCGGAGCCGACCAGGCCCGCCAGACCGACGATCTCGCCGGCGTGGACGCGCAGGTCGATGTCGTGGAAGCGGTCCCCGGACAGGCCGCTGGCCTCGAGCACCGGCGCCGCGTCCCGACCGGATCGCGTCGCGGGGCGATCGGGGAAGACGTACTCGATCTCGCGGCCGGTCATCAGCGTGATCAGCTCCCGGGTCGGGGTCTCCGCGACGGAGAGCCCGGTGGCCACGGTGCGGCCGTCCTTGAGGACCGTGATCCGGTCGCCGATCTGCCGGATCTCCTCGAGACGGTGGGAGATGTAGACGATCGCGACGCCCTCCGCGGTGAGGCCGCGGACCACCCGGAAGAGGTTGTCGACCTCCTCCTGGTCGAGCACCGCCGACGGCTCGTCGAGGATGAGCAGGCGGGTATCGTGCGACAGCGCCCGCGCCATGCTGACGATCTGCTGCCCGGCCGGCGAGAGGTCACCGACCAGGCGGTTCGGGTCGACCTCGCTGTGGCCGAGCCGCGCCAGCAGCGTACGCACCCGCTGGGTCGCCTCGGCGCGGCGGGTGAACCCGGCGGTGGCGAGCTCGTGGCCGAGGAAGATGTTCTCCGTCACGGTGAGCCCGGGCACCAGGTCGAGCTCCTGGTAGATCGTCGAGATGCCGCGCTTCATGGCGGCGACCGGGGTGGTCAGCCGAACCGGCTCGCCTTCCCACAGGATCTCCCCCTCGTCGGGCTGGTACGCCGCCGAGAGCACCTTGATCAGGGTCGACTTGCCGGCGCCGTTCTGCCCGAGCAGGCAGTGCACCTCGCCTGCCCGGACGTCGAGGTCGACACCGCCGAGGGCGAGCACGCCAGGGAAACGCTTCACGATCCCGGTCATCTCCAGCAGTACGTCACCCCCGCCCGCGCCGGCGGTGGGGCCGTCGGGCGACGGCGTCGGGGTCTGGGTCATCGGGTTCCTCCGTGCAGTTCGGGCAGGTCGGCGAGGACGGTGGGATCGGAGAGCACCGGCTCGAGGGAGACCAGTGCGCCGCCGCGGACCGCGGCGGTCGGGCCGAGAGCTGAGATCGCGACCCCGGTGCCGCCGGCGCGGGGCGCGAGGACGTCGGCGGCGAGCCGGGCCTCGACTGCCGGCCGCAGCCACTCGCCGAGCACGGCGTAGTAGCCGCTGAGCACGACGGTGCCGGGGTTGAGCGTGTTGACCAGGACGGCGGCGCCGGTGCCGAGCCACGTCCCGACCTCGTCCAGCGCGGCCAGGGTGCGACCGTCGGCGAGCCGGGCCCGCTCGACCAGGGTGGCGAGCCGCTCCTCCAGGGTCAGCGCCGGGTCCCGGATCGGGTCGTCGGGGTCGGTGGCCGCCTCGAGCAGCGCCCGCAGGCCCACCACGGTCTCCCAGCAGCCTCTGCGGCCGCAGCCGCAAAGACGACCGCGGGGATCGACCGGGAGGTGACCGATCTCCCCGGCCCAGCCGTACCGGCCCGGGGCCACCCGGCCGCCGCTGACGACCGCGCCGCCGAGGCCCACCTCGCCGTAGAGCACCACCATGTCGGCGCGGTCGTCGTCTGTGGGGTCGAGCTCGGCGGTGGCTGCGAGGTTGGCCTCGTTGGCCACCCGCACCGGCGGCACCGGCTCGTCGGGGGTGGCCGCGGCGGCCAGCCGGCGACGTACGTCCTCGGCGACGTCGATGTCGCGCCAGCCGAGGTTCGGAGCGAGCGTGACCCGCTCGGTGGTGGCGTCGACGAGGCCGGCGACCCCGACGGTGATGCCGGCGACCGCGGCACCGGCGGTCCGGGCCTCGGCGAGGGCCTCGGCGATCAGGCCGGCGAGCTCGGACAGCACGCCCTCTGGCGGGAGGTTGCGGCCGTCGATGCCTCGGCGGGCCTCGGCGATCACGGTCCCGGCCAGGTCGACGGCCACGACGGCGAGGTGGTCGACGTTGATCTCCGCGCCGACCCCGCACACGGAGCGGCCGACGAGGCGGACCTGGACACCGGGGCGCCCCGCGCCACGGCGGTCGCCGTCCTCGCGAGAGACCAGCCCCAGACCGGCGAGCTCGTCGACCAGCCCGTTGGCGACCGTCCGGGTCAGCCCGGTCTCCTCGGCCAGGCGCCCCCGCGTGCGCGGGCCGCGGTCGCGCAGCGACCGCAGGAGAAGACCCAGCCGGGCGGTCCGCACCGCAGCCGGGTCGGCGGTGGCGGAGACCCGCACGGTGATGTCTGCGTCGTGCACGGGGCCTCCTCTCGGATCGCGATGGGTCACTCCATGACCACGGCCTGTGATGGCAGTCACAGAATTCCGCGGCCGAGAGACAAACTAGTGACCCGGCTCACGTTGTACAACCCTTTCGCGGCGGTTTCTGCAAAGTTTCTGTTGGACTTTGAAAAGTAATTGGACAAAGTGGCCGAAAAGGGCACCCGGCCAGAGCTGGCCGGGTGCCCCTGTTCAGTCGATCGCGGGCGTCATTCGCTGGGTGCGATCACCACCTCGTCGGTGCCGGTGAGCGCCGGGATGTCGCCCTCGCCCGGGTCGGTGTACTCCGCCACGAAGACGGCGTTCAGATCGTCCTGGCCGGGGTCGTGGCCTCCGGGGACGGTCGTCACGATCGAGCCGCTGCAGCCGTTGGCGGTGGTCTGCGGGTGGCCGTGCTCGTCGTGGCCCAGGACGTACGTCACCGAGACCCGGTCGCAGTCGACCGGCTGGTCGTCGGTCACCTCGACCTGGAACTGCACGGTGTCGCCGAAGTGGAACGTCCCCCCGGGCGCCGGGCTGGTGGTCAGGGTCACCACGGGCACGTCGTTGCCGACGATCACGTCGACGTCGGCCGAGGCGTGCTTGCCGCGACCCGCCTTGCCCTTGTCCGTGACGGTCAGGGTCGCGCGGTAGGCCCCCGGCTCGGCGTAGGTGTGAGTGGCCTTCGGTCCGGTGGCGTCGAAGGTGCCGTCACCGTCGAAGTCCCACTGGTAGACGAGCTTGTCGCCGTCGGGGTCGGTCGTCCCGGCGCTGTCGAAGGCGACGGTCAGCGGCGGCTGGCCGGCGGTCTTGTCGGCGCTGATCACCGGCTTCGGCGAGTGGTTGCCGGTGCGGGCGATGTAGTCGATCCGGGAGACCTGGGCCTCCTCGTTCTCGCTGAAGAACCCGTCGCCGTACTCGAGCATGTAGAGCGAGCCGTCCTTGCCGAACTCCAGGTCCATCACGTTGTCCGTGACGAAGGTGGAGAGCACCGACTCGATGCCGGTGAGCTCGCCGTCGGCGTCGAGCCGCATGCCCTTGATGTAGTCACGACCCCACTCCGCGAACAGCGGAACGCCGTCGTAGTACTCCGGCCAGGCCCCGGAGAGCGGGTCCTTCGTCGCGGACCTCTGGAAGTCGTACGCCGGGCCGGCCATCGGGGCGATGCCGCCGGTGCCGAGCTCGGGGAACGCCTCGGACTGGCCGTAGGTGTACCAGACCGTCGGCTGCGTCACGGGCGGGAGCTGGGTCAGGCCGGTGTTGTGCCGCGAGTCGTTGACAGGCGCCTCGCAGTCGAACGCCGGACCCGAGACCCCGGTCCCGAAGTCGTAGTCGCGGTAGGGCAGCTCAGCGGTCGCGCACAGCGGCCAGCCGTAGTTGGCCGGCTTCGTGACGACGGTCCACTTGCCCTGGCCGGCCGGGCCGCGGTCCGGGTTCGCGGAGGACGCGTCGGGCGAGTAGTCGGCCACGAAGACGCGGTCGGTCTCCCGGTCGATCTCGATCCGGAACGGGTTGCGCAGGCCCATCGCGTAGATCTCCGGACGGGTCTTGTCGGTGCCCGGCGCGAACAGGTTCCCGGCGGGGACGGTGTAGCCACCGCCTGCCTTCGGCTTGATCCGCAGGAGCTTGCCGCGCAGGTCGTCGGTGTTGGCCGCCGTACGCCGCGCGTCGAAGGCCGGGCTGCGGTTCTCCCGGTCGTCGAGCGGCGCGTAGCCGTCGGACTGGAACGGGTCGGTGTCGTCACCGGTGGCGAGGATCAGGTTGCCCGCCGAGTCGAAGACGATGTCGCCGCCGACGTGGCAGCAGCGCCCGCGGTCGACGGGTACGTCGATGATCTGCTGCTCGGTGGACAGGTCGATCTTGCCGCCCGCGTACTGGTAGCGGGAGAGGCGGATCGCGCCCTTGAACGGCTCGAACTCGGCGGGTGTGCCGAACTCCGGCGCGTCACCCTCGTTGACGTCAGGCGTGGCCGGGTCGTCGACGGGGGTGTTCATCGGGGGCGAGTAGTAGACGTAGACCCACTTGTTGGTCCGGCCGTTGTATCCGGGGTCCAGAGCGATGCTCTGCAGACCCTCCTCGTCGTGCTGGTAGACGTCGAACTCGGCTGCGACACTGTTGACGCCGGTGTCGGCGTCGTTGAGCCACACCTTCCCGGCCCGGGTGGTGTGGAGGACGTCCCCGTCGGGCAGGACCGCGAGGTCCATCGGCTCACCGGGACGGTCGTTGAGGGTCACCTTCTCGAAGTCGGTGTCCGGTGGGGGCGCGGCCGTGGGGGCCGCATCCGCGGACGTCGTGAGGGGGAGCACCAGGAGCCCTGAGACCACGGTCGTGGCGACGCTCCAGAGGGTGAATCTGCGCACGGTCCATCTCCTTCTCTCGCTGTCGTGGGAGGGGAAGCGAGATCGTCCGTGAACGTAGCGATGTGACGCCAGTCACGTCAAGCGACTTGCGTTCTTTCGCAAGAAGATTTCGAAAGATGGGACGAAAGAAGGCCCTTGGAGCGGTCTGGCGTCGGGTTTACGCCTCTCCGCTGCTGGGGGCGTACACCGAGGCGCTGATCAGGTGGGCGGCACCGATGACACCGCCCTCGTCTCCGAGCTCGCTGAGCACGATCGGGAGGTTGCCGGTCGCCAGCGGCAGCGAGCGGCGGTAGGTCACGCTGCGGATCTCGGCGAGCAGCCCGTGGCCCAGCTTGCTGACCCGCCCGCCGATCACGATGAGGCCGGGGTTGAAGAACGAGACCAGGCTGGCGAGCACCTGGCCGATGCGGTGACCGCTCTCCCGGATGAGCTGGACCGCCTGGGCGTCGCCGCGTGCCACCGCGATGGCGATGTCCTCGGCGCTCAGCTCACCCTTCTCCGCGAGCAGCTCGGCCAGCACCGGGGAGCGCCCGGACCGGGCCGCGGCCAGCGCCTCGCGAGCGAGCGCCGCGCCTCCGGAGAACGCCTCCAGGCAGCCCGTGTTGCCGCAGGCGCAGGTGGGACCGAAGTCCTCGACCCGAATGTGGCCGATGTCGCCGGCACAGCCGTCGACGCCGCGGTAGAGCTCCCCGTCGACGACGATCCCACATCCGATGCCGGTGCCGATCTTGACGTAGAGGAAGTCACGGGCGGTCCGGGCGACACCGGCGTGCTGCTCCCCCGCCGCGAGCACGTTCACGTCGTTGTCCAGCACGACCGGACAGCCCAGCTCCCGGGCGACCGCGTCCCGCACGGGGTAACCGTCCCAGCCGGGCATGATCGGCGGCGACACGGACACGCCACGGTGGAAGTCGACCGGTCCGGGCACGCCGACGCCGGCACCCATCGGCTCGGAGACACCGTGCTCGTCCAGGAGCGCGCGGACCTCGTCGAGCGCGGTCGCCAGCACCTTCTCCGGGCCGCTGCGGATGTCGCATGCCCGGGTGCGGGTGCCGATCACCGAGAGCCGTCCGTCGGTGAGACCGACCGACATGCTGGTCGCGCCGATGGAGATGCCGACGAACCGGATGTCCGGCGCGAGGTCGACCAGGGTCGAGCGGCGACCGCCGCGAGAGGCCGCCGGCCCCACCTCGTGGGCCATGCCCAGCTCGGTGAGCCGGCCGACCTCGGCCGCGATCGTGGTGCGGGAGACGTTCAGCCGGTCGGCGAGCTGCACTCGCGACAGTGGGCCCTCGTCACGGAGCTGGGCAAGCAGCCGGGCCTGCATGGAGGTCTCGGCCCTGCCGGCGAGTGAATGACGCATACCGGCGATCCTGCCATGCGGGACCCGGTGTCACCCCAGAAGCGCGTCGACGAAGGCCTCGGGGGTGAACGGAGTCAGGTCGTCGGGGCCCTCGCCGAGGCCGACGAGCTTGACCGGAACGCCCAGCTCGCGCTGGACGGCGACGACGATGCCGCCCTTGGCGGAGCCGTCGAGCTTGGTCAGGACGATGCCGGTGACGGCGACCGCCTCACTGAAGACGCGAGCCTGGATGAGGCCGTTCTGCCCGGTGGTGGCGTCGAGGACGAGCAGGACCTCGGTGACCGGGGTCTGCTTCTCGATGACGCGCTTGACCTTGCCGAGCTCGTCCATCAGGCCGGCCTTGTTCTGCAGCCGGCCGGCAGTGTCGACGATGACGGTGTCGACACCGGTGTCGAGGCCCTCCTTGACCGAGTCGAAGGCGACGCTGGCAGGGTCGGTGCCCTCCGGTCCGCGGACGACCTCGACGCCGACGCGCTCGCCCCAGGTGGTGAGCTGCTCGGCGGCCGCGGCACGGAAGGTGTCGGCGGCACCGAGGACGACCTTGCGGTCCTCGGAGACCAGGATCCGGGCGAGCTTGCCGGTCGTGGTGGTCTTGCCGGTGCCGTTGACCCCGACCATCAGGACCACACCGGGAGCGCCATCGGCGCCACTGACCTGGAGCCGGCGGTCCATGCCGGGGTCGACCAGCTTGATCAGCTCGTCACGCAGCGCCGCCTTCGGGTCGGCCTTGCCGCCCTCGACCCGCAGCCGGGTGCGCAGGCCCTCGACCAGCTCCTGGGTCGGCGCGACGCCGATGTCGGCGGTGAGCAGGAGGTCCTCGATGGACTCCCAGGTGTCCTCGTCGAGCTGGTCGGTCGAGAGCAGGTTGAGCAGGCCGCGGCCCAGCGCGTTGGAGCCGGCCAGCCGCTGGCGCAGCCGCACCAGGCGCGAGGCCGTGCTCTCCGGCTTCTCGATGACCGGCGCGGCGGGCTCCGCCGTCGCGGGCTCGGTCTCGGGCTCCTCGACCGTGGGCTCGGCCGTGGGCTCGGCCGGGCGGGTGATGACGTCGGTCCCCGCCTCGGGCGACAGCGAACGGTCCTTGCGGCGCCGGGTGCTGGCGACCAGACCGAGGATGCCGCCGCCGATGATCGCGACAGCGGCGACCGCGATGATGACGATGAGGGTGACCATTTCCATGGCCTCATCCAATCAAATCACGCGTTGTTTTCCGTAGTTCCTGGCTTACGCTCACCGAACAGCTCGGCGAGATGGTCCTCACGGCGGGTCTGCAGGCGCGTGGCCGGGCTGAGCGTGGGGGCCGTGTCGACGGCCCGCTCCATCGCCTCACCGAGCCTGGTGGCGTACGGCATCTTCTGTCCGCGGTGGGGGAAGACCGTGTAGACGATCACGAGTCCGGCCAGCGTGACGATGAGAAGCATCGCCACGAAGATGACGAGGATGGTCAACACTGGCTCGGCCAGCCCCCTTCTGAAATGCGCATGGACGGCGTCCACCCTTGCACACCCGGCACCCGGACCCCACAACGCCACGCGCGCGGGCGCCTGCACGGCCGCCGGGGCGCGTCCCGCCGTACGGCGCGGGATCTCGACAACGTCCACCGGGCCGGTAGTGTTTCACGGCATGAGGATCATCGGGACAATGATGGTCCGGGACGAGGTCGACATCGTCGCCGCGATGATCGAGCACCACCTGGACCAGGGTGTCGACACGTTGATCGTCACGGACAACGCATCGGTCGACGGCACCACCGAGGTCCTCGAGCGCTACGCCGCGACGGGACGGGTCGAGCTCCACCACGACCCCGTCCACGAGAAGCAGCAGGGCAAGGTCGTCACCGCGATGGCCCGGCGGGCGCGCACCCACTTCCGCGCCGACTGGGTGCTCAATCTCGACGCCGACGAGTTCCTGGTGCCCAAGGACAAGGGCCTGACCGTACGCCAGGCGCTCGAGGCCACCCCGCTGTCGCTGAACGCGTTCACCGTCGAGGTGGAGAACCTCATCGGCCCGCCCGCCCTGAAAGGCGGGGGCATCACCCGGCTCCAGTGGCGCGACCGCCGCGCCGACGAGCGTCTCGAGGCGGTCGGGCTGCACGCCCACCCGACGCCCAACGCGATCCATCGCGGCGAGTCCGACATCAAGGTCGTCCAGGGGAACCACTTCGTATCGCTGAGGAGCAACGGCCAACCGGCCGACGAGGTCGCGATGGAGGTCCTCCACCTCCCGTGGCGCTCCTGGTCCCAGCTGGAGCGCAAGGTGATCAACGCCGGCAAGGGCTACGAGGCGAGCCCCGACCTCCGGCCGAGCCCACGCCACCACGGGATGCGTGACTACCAGCGCTACCTCGCCGGGACGCTGCAGGACGCCTATCTCGCGCGCACGCCCACCCGGGCCGAGCTCGCCGCCGGGGCCTTCTCCGGCGACTACTCGTTCGACGACTGGCTCACCAACCACCTGCACATCGTGCTCGGCCGCTCGCTCGTCCCCGACCTGCTCCGAGACGTGCTCGACCCCGACAACGACAAGGCCGTGCCCGACGACGAGCACGCGCTCGGTGCCGAGCGCGGCCGCGCCGCCCTCGCCGCCGAGCCCTACATCCCACCCCGCAACCGCTGAAACTCTTTCCAGGAGGACCTGTCTTGCCCACCTTCAGGGGCGCCGTACGCCGCGGCCTCGCTGCCGCGGGTCTGCAGACCGTCCGTGCCGCCGACGCCGAGGCCGCGCGCCTGCACGACCGGATCGACGAGCTCAAGCAGCGCAACCAGAAGCTGCGTACAAAGGTGGAGGGGTTGCAGGGGGACCGCAACCGCACCACCGCGGTGCCGGCGATCCCGGGCATGGACCGGCTGGAGCTGCGCCGCGAGCAGGTGCTCGCCGGGGTCAAGCCCGACGCCCTGATCCTGGAGATCGGCCCCGCGCACAACGCGATCCTGCCCAAGCGGGACGGCTACGACGTACGCATCGTCGACTATCTCGACCGCGCCGGCCTGGTGCAGCGGTACTCGGGTTTCTCGCAGTACGACCCCGATGACATCGAGGAGGTCGACTACGTCTTCCGGCCGGGAACTCCCTGGTCAGAGGTGATTCCGGAGCGCTTCGACCTGGTCGTCGCCTCGCACGTCATCGAGCACACGACGTCGATGATCGACTTCATCAACGAGTGCGAGAAGCTGCTGCGCCCTGACGGAGTGCTGGCGCTGGTCATCCCCGACCACCGCTACTGCTTCGACCGGTTCCGCGAGCGCGCCTCGCTGTCGCGGGTCATCGACGCCTCGCTCTACCCGGCGTCGGTGCACACCATGGGTGCGGTCATCGAGGAGCGGCTCAACGCGGCCAAGCACGGCGGCATCACCGCCTGGGGACCGCGCCACAAGGGCGACTACTCCTTCGCCAACGGGCTGGACGTGGTGAAGGCCAGCGGCGACGAGGCCCGCCGCGGGGAGCGCTACATCGACACCCACAACTGGGTCTGCACCCCCCACCACCTCCGCCTGCTGCTCCAGGACCTCGCCGACCTCGACTTCATCTCGATGCGCGAGACCTCGTTCCACGACACCGTCAAGCACGAGTTCTTCATCAACCTCTCCCCCTCCGGTGAGGGCACCGGCCTCGCCCGCGAGGATCTCCTCGTCCTCGCCGACGACGAGCGGCGAGTGCTCGACCAGGCGGTCTTCGAGAAGATGTAGCCGAGTCGGCGCAACTGCGCGCCTTGGAGCGAAGCGAAGCGAGCGAGGCGCGCGGTTGCGCCGACTCGGCGCGTGATCCTCTACATCTGCCGACGCCGAACCTCGCGGAGCGCGAGGGCCGCGGCGAGACCCACGGCGACACCGAGAAGCGTCTCCGCGAACCGCGACCACAGCAGAGCATCGACGGGCTGAGGGTGGCCGAGCTGCACCATCAGCAGCGAGAGCGGGGTGATGACGACGAGGGCGAGACCGTAGTGGCACCCGACCAGCAGCTCGGTGACCGCCTGCAGAGCGGCGACGACCACCGCGACGACGAGGGCCGGCAGGGAGACCGAGAGCAGCACGGCCGCCACGACCAGCCCGACCATGGTGCCGACCACCCGCTGCAGTCCGCGGGTCGTCTGTGCCATCAGCCCGGTGACGCCGAACGGCACCGCAGCGGCCACCATCGCCCAGTAGGTGTGGCTGAGCCCGAGCGCGGTCGAGACGGTGCCGGCCACCACGACGGCAACGACGACCGCCGTCATGTGATCGATGCGGACCTCGCCACGGCTCACCTCGACCGCAGCATCGTTGCCGACCAGCCGCTCCTCGAGCAGGCCGAGGACCACCGCGATCAGGGCCGTGGCCGCAGCCACCCCGACCGCGACCGAGACCCCGGGCAGGGACACCGGAAGCGCCGCGCACGTCGCCACCGCGAAGACCGGGAACATCGGCCCGGGCGGTCGCAGCACGAACCGGTCCGAGAGCATCGAGCCGGCTGCGGCCCACGCCGCGGCGACAGGGATGACGAGCCAGGCACGGTGCGAGGAGGTCGCGACGAGCGCGCCGCACAGAACGGCGAGACACATCAGTCCTCCGGCCGCGGCCTGGGTACGCCACCGCCCCCGCAGCGGCTGGCGGCCGCCGTAGATCGAGGCGAAGGTGCCGAAACAGGCGTACGCTGCCAGCTCGATGCGTCCGGCCGCGGCCAGCACCACCAGCCCGATGAGCAGGGTCACGCTCGCGCGCCAGGCGGGCGAATGGCTCCCGGGCGCCGGGGAGATGCGTACGGACTCCTGCATCAACCGTTCGAGCCTGCTCCGGTCGCTGCCCGATCCGTCTCGTCCCTGTTGTGCCGCCGTCATCGCACTCGACACCTTACGGGCACCCGGAACCACCGGGTAGTCCAGGGAGTTTCCGTCCGTTACCGACCGGTAGAGCGACGGAAACTCCCTGGACTACCCGGACGGGTTCAGCTCAGCCGCCCGTGAAGCTCAGCGACACCGTCCCCGTCCAGGTCGGCCATCACCTCACGCCGGCCGGCCATCGCCATGACCAGGTCGAGCAGGCGGCCGCTGACCTCGGGCCCGTCGCCTGCCGTGAAATCCGTGTCCACCGCCCGGAGCCGAAGCCCTGCGACCAGGGACTTGCTGTTGACCGCGAAGTCCTTGGTCGCGAAGAATTTCGCCACGGCCGAGAGCCCCTCGGGATCGGGGTCGTGCTTGATCCCGAGCGGCCGCCGGATGTCCTCGCCATGGACGATCATCTCGCCCAGCCCGCCGACGCTCTCCGTACGCGGCAGCCTGATCGGTCCGATCACGGCGAACCGGGCCAGCGTCTCCTCGGGCGTGGCCCCGCGGAACTCCTCGAGCCGCCGCCGGTTGTGTACGTCCGGATCGAACCGTGCCCCGATCATGCTGCGCAGCCAGCCCGGGAACGAGAGCCGCGAGGCCGCGCCGAGGTGCGCCACGACCTCCTCGGTGTCCCACTCCCCGCAGAGAGTGGCCGACCTCCATTGGTCGGGCGAGAGCGACCTCAGGTCGCCGGCCAGCGCGTCCCGCTCGCGCAGCTGGATCGTCGAGAGCTTCGTCATGCGCACACTCTGGCAGGTTCGGGCACCGCGAAGGGTGACGCCTTCGTCCTAGGCGCGGTCCCGCTTGGCCCGCTCCTCGAGGGCGATGTCGAGGAGGGAGCGGGCACGGGCGTCGAAACCGTGGTCGCGGTGGATGCGGGCGGCCTCGGCGCGGATGTGCTCGTCGGTGCCGAAGACGACCGACGGGTCGGGCATCGAGGACCACTTCACCAGGTCGTCGGGGGTCTCGTAGACCTGCACGGTGTCGCCGAAGACGTCGCGGAGGCCGACGACATCGTCGGAGATGACTCGGGCGCCTGAGGCGACCGCGTCGAAGAGCCGGTTGGAGATGAAGCCGTAGTCGCGCATGTCGGCCCAGTGGTCGTTGAGCACGACCCCGGCGGCCCGGTATTCGGCGCCGAGGCGGGTGTTGGACATGTGCTGGGCCTTGACGTAGTGGCGCGGGATGTAGGGCTCCCAGCCGTGGCCGTAGACCGACAGCGGCAGCCCGGCGGCGACGGCGTCGTGGATGATCGGACGCTCGACGTCGCGCGAGGTGCCGACGAAGAGCACCGCGTGACCGGAGTCGGGAAGCGCCCGGTCCGGATTGAACAGCTCGGGGTCGGTCGCCTGCAGGAGCGGGTCGATGCGGATCCCCCAGCGTGCCGACATCTGCTCGGCCCACCGCGGCCCGGCCGCCAGCAGCCGGTCGAAGCCGGCCGCCTCGGCACGGGTGACCGCGTCGGGATGGGAGATCACCCAGCCGATGTTGATCCGGCCGTCGGGCGCGGGGAAGTAGCGCGAGAGCCCGCGCAGGGTGACCACGACGTCGTCGTCGAGCGAGCTCGGCCGCTCCCACTCGTAGTGGTGGTCGACGACCGCCGACTGACCCAGCTTGCGCAGCGAACGCGCCAGCGCACGGGCGAAGTGCGTGTCACCCCACCGCTCCCCCTCCGGCGCCCCGGGCGCGGAGATCTTGATCGACCAGCGCAGCTGCGGGACACCCTCCACCACCGACACCCGGGGCAGCGGAGCGAGGACCGGGCGGGTGGCGGCGTACGTCTTGGCCGGACCGGTCGGCTCGCCGGCCATCGCCCGGCCGACGACCTGGTAGCCGCAGGCCGCCCAGGCGGCCTCGTCGTCGCGGGGCTCGGTGCGCCCGACCCAGCGGTCGAGGTAGATCAGCCGGTTGCGCGGGGCGCGGGCGAAGCGGCCCTTCGACTTCGACTCGTGGTGGACGACCTCGGAGGAGGTCACCACCCGGAACGACCCGGGTCGCAGCGAAGCGAGCCGATGGCACAGGTCGACGTCTTCCATGCCGTTGGTGAAGATCGGGTCGAATCCCTCACATGCGACGACGTCGCGGTAGCGCAGCACCAGCGCCGCACCGGTCAGCGCCGAGAACCGGTGGCCCTCGAGGCCGGCGGCGTCCTCGGGCGGATACTCGGCGAGCATGTTGTAGGGCAGCCCGCCGTAGGGCGGGAAGACGACCCCGGCCGACTGCACCGAGCCGCTCGGGTAGAGCAGCAGCGGCTGCACCGCGAGCACCTCGGGGTCGGCGAGGGCCGCCACCAGCGGCTCCAGCCAGCCGGCCAGCGCCGTGGTGTCGTTGTTGAGGAAGACCACGGTCTCCCCGGTGACGTACGGGATGGCGAGGTTGTTGCCGAGAGCGAAGTTGTGGTTGACGGTGCTGTGCACCACCTTCACCTCGGGGAACCGCAGCGGCAGCGAGTCGAGCACCGCCGAGACGCCGGCGGAGGAGCCGTTGTCCCAGACCACGATCTCGAGCCGCTTCTCCCCCGCACCGTGCTCCATCACGGCCTCGACGGCGGCCACGGTCAGCAGCGAGTCGTCGTAGGTCGGGATGACCACCGAGACCACGTCCGGGTCAGGGGTGCGCGCAGCGAGCGCGGTCCAGTCGACGAAGGTGCGGTTGCGTACGACGTCCTCCCACGACTCCAGGTCGAAGGGGTCGAGCGGGAGCCGGTCCTGGCGGGGACGGCGCGGGTTGATGCCCTGCCGCCGCTCGACGCCGACCTCCGGCACGACCTGGACCTCCGCCTTCGAGGTCAGTCGCAGCGCGAGGTCGTAGGCCCAGCCGACGCCGATGTCGTCGCGCGGCCCGCCGACCTCTCGCAGCAGTGGCGTGGCGATCAGCAGCCGCGAGAGCAGCGCCCGCATCAACGGACCCGGGACATCGGGTCCCGGCGAAGCAGGAGGTACGTCGACGGCGAACCGCTGCTCCGGCAGCCACGACCGCTCCAGCACGTCGGCGACCAGCGGCCGCCCGGCCGCCTCGGCCACCGAGACCAGCCGCGCGAGACGACCGGGCTTCCAGATCTCTCCCCCGGCGACGTACGCGACGAAGTCGCTGCTCACCTGCGCGAACGCGGCAGCGACGCCGGGCTCACCACGGTCCGGGTCGCCAGGCACGATGCGTGCGCCCGGGACGACGTCGTCGGCCGACTCGGCGACCGACGGGGTCAGGCCACGGTCGATGAGGATGACGTCGGTCTCCACCCCGTGCTGCGCGGCGACGCTGTCCAGGGTCGCCCGGGCGAGCTCGTCGGAGGCACCGAGATCGACGATGACGCTGACGGTGCCGACGGGTTCGCGACCAGCCGGAACCGCACGGACCGGGTCGATCGTCGTCCGCCACGTCCGCGGGACGCCCTGCCGGGCCTGCCATTCCGCGCGCCGGTCCCGGATCCAGTCACGCAGGTCCGGGAACCGGCCGTCGACCTGGACGAGCCAGTCGTTGGCGCGCCGGCCGTTGCGGGCGCCGCGGTCGACGTAGTGCCCGATCGCGCCGCCGTAGAAGCTCTCGGTCTTGCGCCGCTCGGTGTAGCCGTCGGTGTCGAAGAGCGGATGGGTCGGTTGCAGCCACAGCTCGGCGCGCAGCCAGTAGAGAAACGGGTCCTGGTCGCCCATCTGCTTGCGCAGCCGCGGGGTCAGCCGGGCGACGAAGAACTCCGGGTCGAAGAGCGGGCTGGGCTGCGCCAGCTGCTTGCTGCGGTCCTGCTCGAGATAGTGGCGGGCGGCCCGTTTGCGGTCGAGGCGCTGACCGACCTGCTCGGCGTACCACTCGTGGTCGAACAACGGACAGTCGACGAGCAGGCGCACGTCGTCGGCCCGGCTGTAGAGAGGCGAGTCGTTGTAGACCTTGCGAGCAAGGTCTCGCCCTCTGCGCAGGCCGCCACGTGCGATGCGCTTCAACTCTTCGTCCACTAAAGGTCCCCCAAGACGCTCTAGATCGTGCTTCGGCAGTGGGTCAGACTGTCACAGTGCCGAGTGGCGGTGAACGGCGCCACGCACGTTCACCCAACTGTCAAGGTCAATTCTGCCGCCACAGCGGCATGACCGCCTCCCGGATCTCATCGGGCATCGGCGTCACCGGACGTGACGGGTCGGTGTTGTCGACGTAGACGTGCACGAACCGGCCCTCGGCCGCGGCCTCCTCGCCCGGCCCTTGGAAGAGCCCGATCCGGTAGATGACCGACGAGCTCCCGACCTTGTCGACGACCAGCCCGGCCTCGACCGGCTCGGGGAACCCGATCTCGCGCAGGTAGCGGCACGAGGTCTCCGCGACGATCCCGATCTTCGGCAGCTTGCGCACGTTCACGCCGGTCGTCTCGAACAGATAGGCGTTGACCGCGGTGTCGAAGTACTCGTAGTAGGTCGCGTTGTTGAGGTGACCATAGGCGTCGTCGTCGCGCCAGCGGGTCGTGATGGTGCGCCAGTGCACGTAGTCGGCGCGGGTCGGGGCCTTGCGGTCAGGAGTGCTCATCGCGGCTGATCCTAGATCCTAGAGCTCGTCCTCGACCGCACGGACCAGATAGGGCGCCAGCGTCATCGAGAAGGTCGCGGTGATGTGGCTCCGGTCGCGATAGGCCTGGACGTGCCCGACCACCAGGGGACACCGGTCCTCGTCGCAGTAGGCCGCAGAGAGGTCTATCAGGGAAGCGCCCGGCCCCGCCAGGCGGACCGCCTCGGCGAGCGGGTCAGAGGTGGCGTACGCCCCCTGGCGGGTCATCTCGCACGCGCCGGCGTCCGCGAGCGTCTCGATCTCGTCAAGGCAGGTCGCCGCCTCGGGGGTGAGGTACGGGTTGTCGGCGAGCGCGACGATCTTCGTGCCCCGTTCGAGGATCGGCTTCCAGGCCTGGGCGAGCTGGTCGGCGGCCGGGTCCGGCTCGCCGGCAGCGAGGTTCGGATTGCGGCGTTGGGTGACCAGCACCACGTCGTACGCCTCCTGGTCGAGCCGCTCGATCAGCGCCTCGCGGTAGGCGCGGCGCGGGTCACCCGCGGTGGCGGGGAGCAGCCCTCCGCCGTTGGCGACCAACGTGTCGACCGACCATCCTGAGCTCTCGGCGACCCGGGTCAGACCGGGGATCAGCGAAGCGCCGTGGGAGTCACCGACCAGCGCGACCCGGAGTGCATCCGGGTCGTCGGAGCCGAGGTGGCAGACCTTGGGGCGGGCGTCGGCGGCATACGTCTCGACCTCGGGGAGATAGCACCGGTAGGCCCGGCCGGTGTCATCCTTGCGGGCGATCGGCGCAGGGAGAAGTACGCCGTCGAGCTCCGGGTTCCGGCACCCCTCCATCAGGGCGGCGGCGCCGAAGCACTCGGTGTCTCCCGATGCGAGCGCCTCAGCCTGGCCGCGACTCTCCTCGACCAGGTTGCGTCCATGCAGGATCCCGGGGACCGCGGCGGCGACGACCAGGGCCGCTCCGAGCACCCCGAAGAGGAAGGCCCGCGGGGTGGTCCCCAGGATCTGTCCGGTGCGGAACGGCGTCTCCACGTACCGGTAGGTCAGGGCCGCGAGGCCGATGGTGACCAGGAGGATCAGCGGCTCGCGGAGCCAGGTGCCGAGCACGGGGCCGGTCTCGGGGAGCACGACCACGAGCGGCCAGTGCCACAGATAGAGCGAGTAGGAGACCGTCCCGATCCACTGCACGACCGGATGGCCGACGACCCGTAGCCCGAGGCCGCGGGGCGCGCCCGCCCAGATGACCAGCGCGGTGCCGACGACCGGCAGCAGCGCCACCCAGCCCGGGAACGGCAGCGAGTCGTTGAAGAGCAGCAGCGCGCCGAGCACCCCGAGCCAGCCGGCCATCGCTGCGTACGGCGCCCAGCGCCCGGGCACGCGCTCGAGGGAGAGCGGCAGCACAGCGATGAGACCGCCGACCGCGAACTCCCAGGCGCGCGCGTAGGTGACGAAGTAGGAGTCGGCACCTTTCGTCGCGGTGACATAGACCGAGGCCACGAAGCTGACCACGAAGACGGCGAGGAAGACTGCCCGGATCGCCGTCAGCCGCACCTTCGGCCGTCGCCGGGTCAGGAGCGCAACCGCGACGATCAGCAGCGGCCAGATGAAGTAGAACTGCTCCTCGACCGAGAGGGACCAGTAGTGCTGCGCCGGCGAGGGCGGGTCCTCGGCGGCGAGATAGTCGACCGCCGCCCAGGCCAGCTGCCAGTTCTCCACATAGAACGCGGCCGCGACTGCCTCCCGCAGGAACTGCTGCCACAGGGCCTCCGGCACCAGGACGTACGTCGCCCCGATGCCGCACATCAGCACCAGCAGCGCCGCGGGGAGCAGCCGCCGGATCCGGCGGGCCCAGAACGCGCCCAGCCGCACCCCACCGGGCTTGGCGGCCTCGCGCACCAGGTGGGAGGTGATCAGGAAGCCCGAGATCACGAAGAAGACGTCGACGCCGGCGTAGCCGCCCCGGATCGCCCCCGGCCAGAGGTGGAAGAGCACAACTCCCAGCACCGCGGCCGTACGCAGGGCCTGGATCTCCAGCCGCTTGTCCCGCACCGGCTGCCCGGCCTGCCCGGGCTGCCCGTCCGTGGCGGGCGCGACGACGACAGCGGTCACGGGCGCACCCGGCGGACGATCCGGCCCGCCACCCGGCGGGCCTTGCGGACGCCGCGCTCGCCGAAGCTCAGCGGGATCTCGATCCCGTGACGCGGGCGACCGTCGAGCTCGACGATCTGCGCCCCTTCGCCGATCCGCTCGCCGATGACGTCCTCGTGGATGATCACCGGCCCGTCGAACTCGCCCAGCGCGTCACGGCCCTCGAACCGCACCCGCCAGCGACCGCCCGAGAGCGCGGCGGTGGGCAGCGCGACCTCGAGGCTGCCGGAGGCGAGCTCGGTGGCGTCGTAGTCCAGCGTTCGGCGCCGGCGGTCGTGGAGAAACACGACGCGGAGCCTAACGGGCTCGAGCATCGTGTGGGCCAGGTGGAGGTGGGCACGGCCGTCGACGAGCGAGAGCGAGGTCGCGGTCACCGGGTCGGTGGCGCCGGAGACCACCTGGCGCAGCAGCTCGGGCCCATCATCGAGGGCGGCCATGATCCGGCCGAGCCGCCAGCCCGGCTCCTCACCCGCCTCGCCGCCGGCAACCGCCTCGGCGACCGCGGTGAACAGGTCACGGTGCTTGAGCACCAGGTCGGCGAGATCGTCCCCGACCAGCGTCTCGTCGTCCAGCGAGATCGTCGCGACGGCGTTGACCAGCGGCCGCTGGAGCGTACGCAGCGGCACCACGCCGCTGTCGGCGACGAGCTGCAGCGTCTCCAGCAGGTCGGCGACCGGCCGGTCGCCCCAGCGGACGTCGTCACCGATCAGCCGCGCCGCGGTCGCCCACTGGCCCGAGGAGACCAGCCGCCAGCCCCATCGCTTGTCGCGCTCCAGGTCATCGATCAGATCCTCGATGCCGGCGTCGTCGAAGAGGGCGATCAGCTCGGCGATCAGGACCCGCGCCGGCTCGAGCGCCACCGGGTCGATCACGGCCATCCCGCGCAGCGCCCGGACGATCGCCATCCAGCCGTCGGCGTCGAAGACCAGCGAGGCGTACTCGGCGCGCACCTCCGGGTCGCCGAGCTCGATGATCCGGCGGGCGCAGCGCAGCTCCTGCTCGAGGTAGCTGATGATCCCCGCCGGCGAGTGGGACTTCGCCGTCATCGACCCCGGCCCGGGTCGGTCGCGGTAGACGTAGACCGTCTCGGTCACGATGTCGAAGCGGGCCGTGGTCAGGGCGTGCACCATCGGCTCGATGTCGTTGGAGCGCGAGGCGTCGGGGAACTCGATCTGGGCGGAGTCCCAGAAGTCGCGCCGGAAGACCCGGTTCCAGCAGGCCCGGTTGCGCAGGGCGGACGGCGCCTCGGCCAGCCTCACCAGGGTGCGCTCCTCGTCGAAGGCCGGCCACGCCCGCACCGGCCACCAGACCCGGTCGCTGAACAGCTTGAAGAACCGGCCGACCACCATGTCCGAGCCGGTCTCCCGCGTCTTGCGCAGCATCGCGGCGTACGCCCCGGCCGGGACCAGGTCGTCGCCGTCCGCGAAGGCGAGGAAGCGGCCGCGCGCCAGCGAGACGCCGTGGTTGCGTGCCTGTCCCCCGCCCGTTCCGGGCGAACGGACCACCCTCAGGCGCGGGTCGCGGGCTGCGTACGTCTCGGCGATCTCGAACGTGTCGTCGGTGGAGGCGTCGTCGACGAGGATCACCTCGAGGTCCACCGGGTCGGCGACCGAGGACTGGTCCTCGAGGATCGAGGAGAGCAGCTCCCCGACCCACAGGCCGACGTTGTGCGTCGGGACGACGACAGAGAGCTCGGGTGTGGTCATCGGGCTGCTGCCCCCTCCGGATCGCCGGCCAGCTCGTCGAGCAGCCGCAGGTAGTCGCGCGACATGTCGTAGGGCGTGTACGCACGGGTGAACTCGTGCGCGGCCCGGTGTCGCGACTCCTGCCCGTCGAGGGCCTCCAGGATCGCCGCGGCCAGCGCCACCGGCTCGTCCGGCTCCGGCGCGTACGTCACCACCCACGGCTGGTCGGCGAACTGCCGCGCGACCGGGGTGTCCTCCGGGATCAGGGCGGTGCGGCCGAAGGTGCAGGCGGCCAACAGCGAGCCCGAGTTGAGGATCCGCCGGTAGGGCAGCGCGACCACGTCGCTGGCCCGCAGCCAGTCGGAGAAGTCCGCGGTCTCGACGAACCCGAGCCGCTTGACGATGTTGGGTGCCGAGAGCATCTCCTCGACCGTCTCCAGGTCGGAGGCGGGCACCACCTTGCCGGCCACGACGAAGGTCAGGTCGGGCACCTGCTCGGCGGCGATCTCGACCGCCCGGCACAGCACGTCGAGGCCTTTGTAGGCCCGGATCTGACCGATGAAGCCAACCGTCGGCACACCCTGCGGAACCCCGATGCGCTCGCGCGAGGCGGCGTCGTCGCCGCCGTCGGGATAGACGCCGAGATAGGAGGAGTGCGGCAGATCGACGACCTTGTCGGGCGGGAGGGCGTAGTAGGCCGCGGTCTCCTCGACCGTGGCCGGGTTGAGCTGGATGATCCGGGTCGCGTAGCTCGCCAGAGCCTTCGCGACGGCGAGCTCGACGTCGACGTGGTCGGCCTCGTGGGCGATCGAGTTGTGCACGGTCCAGAGCACGTCGGCACCCCGGTCGCGGAGGCTGCTCAGGACGTCCTCGAACCGGGCCGCGTTGGCCCACGCCTCCTCGGCGTTCTCACAGCCGCTGGTCACCGGCGAGGTCCAGTGCACATGGAGCACGTCGCCCCGGCCGAGGTGTGCCGCGCGGGCCTCGAGCCGGTGCAGGCCCTGCACTCCCTCGACGACGTCCCAGCCCGCTGCCCGCGGTGCGACGGTGAGCATCGTGAGGTAGGGGTTGCTCCGGTAGTAGGGGAACGACAGCAGGGTCGAGGGCATGTGGGGGTCCTTGAAGTTCTTAACCGTGACGATCCCCCGAACGTCGAGACGATGTCTCGCCGGTGCCCCGGTCCGGCCGGTGACCGCAGGATTCTAGGCAGGCAAAAGGGCCTACTTTGACCACTCGAACGGCTTCCCCGCATGCCTTCATCACGGATTCATCGACGGTTCATCGAACCCACATCGGGATGTCGCCGCCCAGGTGAGGGCGGCTACACCACGCGCCCCACGCCGGGCAGCCGCGTCACGGCGTACCCGACCGCGAAGCACACCGGGACCGCGACGATCGACACGATGACGAACTTCAGCTGCGCCCCCAGCGGCACCACCCGGAAGGCCAGCATGACCGAGACGAGCACCACCGGGTGCAGCAGGTACGTCGCGTACGAGCCCCTCCCCGCCTTGGCCATCAGCGGGCCGTGCGTCGGCCAGCGGCGCCGCAGCCAAGCCATGCACCACAGCGTGAATGTGACCGACAGGACGCCGTAGAGGACGGCGAACGAGACGCTGGCCCAGTTGAGGCCTCCCAGAGCCATGTCCAGCTGGTCACGGGCTCCGGTGTAGGAGACCACCATCACGGTGAGGCCCATGCCGATCAGCGTCACCCGGCCGAGCCGGCGCTCGACGTGCCGAGGCAGCTGCCCGTCCCAGCCCGACTCCGCCACCATCACCCCGAGTGCGAACAGGACCACGGCCTGCGTCCAAGCGCTGACGCGCACGTTCAGCAGGTGGGTGTCCAGCAGCGTCGTGAACTGCCACACCGCCAGCGATCCGGCGCCGATGACCGATCCCGCGACGATGAGCGATCTCCCACCAGGCCGCGGACGCGGGCCGGTGAGCGGTCGAACCGACCGCAGCACGGCGTAGCCAAGCGAGCACACGAGCAGCGCCGCCACGAACCACATGATCGAGAACTCGGTGACCGCCAGGTATCCGAGGAACGTGGTGGCATCCTCCTCCCACAGGTTGCCCAGGAGGTCGGCCAGCGGGTTCACCAGCAGCACGAAGAGCACCAGCGGCACTCCGAGCCGCAACAGGCGGGTGCCCACGAAGCCGGCCGGCCCGCGCCGCGCCAGCGACCGGACCGAGAACCACCCCGCCACGACGAACAGCGGTCCCAGCCCGAACACACCGCCCATCAGCGCCGGGAGAGCGATGGCAACGGAGACAATGCTGTTCGTCACGCGCTCGTCGTCGTAGTAGTAGCCGGCGAAGTCCGTGACGTACCCGGTTGCAGTGTGAACCACGATCACGCCGGAGATCAGGACCACCCGCAGCGTGTCCACCCACTGCTCGCGCTGCGGGGCCTGTGCCACCTTCTCGGTCGAGGTCATGCAGCACCTCCCCACTCACCGTCAGTGTGCGTCGGCCGCGGCCCGGTGGTGCAGAGACCTAGGACCCGACTTCACGGCGGCCGTGAATCACGTCGGGGCCAAGCGAGGAGCAGGTCCCTCGTCAGGCCGGCTGAGCGTCGCGCAGCCGTTGCGAGATGACGGTGGTGACACCGTCGCCGCGCATGGTGACGCCGTAGAGGGCGTCGCCGACCTCCATGGTGCGCTTCTGGTGGGTGATCACCATCAGCTGGGAGTTCTCGCGCAGCTCCTCGTAGATCTCCAGGAGCCGGCCGAGGTTGGTGTCGTCGAGCGCCGCCTCGACCTCGTCGAGGATGTAGAAGGGCGAGGGACGGGCCTTGAACAGCGAGACCAGGAAGGCGACCGCGACCAGCGACCGCTCGCCGCCGGAGAGCAGCGAGAGCCGCTTGACCTTCTTGCCCGGCGGCCGGGCCTCGACCTCGATGCCGGTGGTGAGCATGTTCTCGGGGTCGGTGAGGACCAGGCGACCCTCACCACCCGGGAAGAGACGCGCGAAGACGTGGTCGAAGGCGACGCGTACGTCCTCCCAGGCCTCGGTGAAGACCTGCTCGACGCGGTTGTCGACCTCCTTGACGATGTCGAGGAGGTCCTTGCGGGTCTGCTTGAGGTCCTCGAGCTGCTCGGTGAGGAACTTGTGGCGCTCCTCCATCGCGGCGAACTCCTCCAGCGCGAGCGGGTTGACCTTGCCCAGGGCGCGCAGGTTCTTCTCGGCGATCTTGAGCCGCTTTGCCTGCTCCGCTCGCACATAAGGGATCGGGTCGACCTCGTTGCCGTCCTCGTCGGGGTGCTGCGGGACGAGCTGGTCGGGGCCGTAGTCCCTCACTATCGCCTCGGCGTCGAGGCCGAGCTCCTCGAGGATCCGCTCCTCGAGCTGCTCGATGCGCATCCGCTGCTGGGCGCGGGCCATCTCGTCGCGGTGCACGGAGTTGACCAGCTCCTCGAGCTCCTTGCCGAGGTTGCGCAGCAGTGAGCGGCACTCGCGCAGCGCCTGCTCCCGCCCGGCACGGGACTCCTCGATCTCGGTGCGCGCCCTGGCGGCCTGCTGCACCGAGACCTCCAGCCGGTCCAGCGCGTACGCCACCGCGGTCCCGACCGCTCGCGCGGCCTCTCCTTCGCGGCGCATCTGCTCACGACGGGCGGCCGCCTTGGCGCGCTGCTCCCGCTCCTGCCGGGCCGCGCGGAGCAGCCCCTCGGCACGGCCGGCCAGCGCGCGGGCGCGCTCCTCGGACGTACGCAGCGCCAGCCGCGCGTCCATCTCGCGCTGTCGCGCGTTGCGGGCCGCCTCGGCCAGACCGTCGCGGGCGCTCAGATCCGGCTCGTCCTCGGGCTCCTCCTCGGCCATGGCGAGGCGCTCCTCGAGCTCGGCGAGGCCGGCGACGGCGTTCTCGCGGGCCTCCTGGGCCTGCTCGACGGCGGCCAGCAGCCGCTCGGCCTCACCGCGCGCAGCGCGCGACTGAGCGCCGAACTGACCGAGCTCCTCGGCGACGGCGGCCAGGGTGGCGTCGGACTCGTGCAGCTTGGCCAGCGCGACGTCGACCCGCTTCTGCGCGGCCAGCCGCTCGGCCTCCAGGCGGGAGGTCTCGAAGGTGGCTCGCTCGGAGACCGCGTGAGCCTCGGCGAGCTGGGCGGCGGCCTCGTCGACCGCGGCCTGCACCTCGATGAGGCTGGGCACGCTGGAGGAGCCGCCGGCGGCGAAGTGCGCGCTGATCAGGTCGCCCTCGCGGGTCACCGCGGTGATCTGGGGCTCAGCATCCACGAGCGCCTTGGCGGCGGCGAGGTCGTCGACCACAGCGACCTTGTCGAGCAGCCGCGCCACCGCGGGGCGCAGCACCGGCTGGCACTCCACCACGTCCAGGGCGTACGCAGCCCCAGCAGGCAACGAAGGCCAGCCACCGGTCTCCTCGGGCGAACCGCCCAGGAGCAGCCCGGCACGGCCGAGGTCCTCGGTCTTGAGATGCTCGATCGCCCCGATGGCCTCCTCGGAGGAGGAGACGACGACAGCGTCCGATGCGGTCCCGAGAGCGGCGGCCACGGCGGCCTCGTAGCCGGAGCGCACCGCCAACAGCGACGCGACCGACCCCAGCACCCCCGGAAGCGAGGAACCGAGCAGCGCGCCGGCGCCGTCCTTCCGGTTCAGACCCATCTCCAGCGCGTCCTTGCGGGCGGCCAACGTCGAGCGGTCCCGGTCGGCCTGCTGCGCCTCGGCCTGCAGCTTCGCGAGCCGCTCCTCGATGTCCTCCAGCGCCGCAGCGGCGGCCTCGTGCTCGGCATCGAGGCCCTCCTCCCCCGCGTCCAGCCCGGCGACCTTGGTCTCCAGGGCGGTGAAGTCCCGCTGGGCCCGCTCCGCACGTGCCAGCGCCTCCTCGCGGGCGGCCGTGAGCCGTCCGACCTCGTCGTCTGCGGCAGCGGCGCGCGACTTGAGCGCGTTGACCTGACCGGTCAGCCGGGCCAGCCCCTCGCGGCGGTCGGCGGCGGCGCGCTCGAGCCCTTTGACCCGGCGCTCCTCCTCGGCGGCAGCATCTTCTGCCGACTTGCGGGCCTCGACCGCCTCCTCGAGGGAGTAGCGCAGCTCCTCGACCTCGGCGTCGGCGGCCTCCTCCTGCTCGTGCGCGATCTCGGCCTGCGCCTCGAGCTCCTCGGGGTCGCGCCCCTGGCGCACCTCCAGGTCTTCGGAGCCGGCCGCGTTGCGCACCCGCTCGGAGGCGAGCGACTGGGTGCCGCGCAGCCGCTCGCGCAGGGAGTTCAGCGCGAACCAGGTCTCCTGCGCGGCCGCCAGCGCCGGCAGGTCCTCGCGCAGCGCGGCCTCGAGCACCGCCTCCTGCTCGCGTCCCTCGGCGATGGTCTCCTCGACCTCGGCGCGGCGGGCCAGCAGGGCACCCTCGTCGGCGAGCTCCTTGTCGAGCTCGGTCTTGGCGGTGACCAGGTCGTCGGCGTAGATGCGCGACTTGGCGTCGCGTACGTCCATCTGCACCGTCTGCGCCTGCCGGGCGACCTCCGCCTGGCGGCCGAGCGGCTTGAGCTGGCGGCGGATCTCGACGAGCAGGTCCTGGAGCCGGTCCAGGTTGACCTGCGTGGAGTCGAGCTTGCGCAGCGCCTTCTCCTTGCGCTTGCGGTGCTTGAGGACACCGGCGGCCTCCTCGATGAAACCGCGGCGGTCCTCGGGGGTGGCACGCAGGATCGTGTCGAGCTGGCCCTGGCCGACGATGACGTGCATCTCGCGGCCGATGCCGGAGTCCGACAGGAGGTCCTGGACGTCGAGCAGCCGGCACGGGCTGCCGTTGATGGCGTACTCCGAGCCGCCGTTGCGGAACATCGTGCGCGAGATGGTGACCTCGGCGTACTCGATCGGCAGCGCGCCGTCGGTGTTGTCGATCGTCAGCGAGACCTCGGCCCGGCCCAGCGGGGCGCGCCCGGACGTACCGGCGAAGATGACGTCCTCCATCTTGCCGCCGCGCAGGCTCTTCGCGCCCTGCTCACCCATGACCCAGGCGAGCGCGTCGACGACGTTGGACTTGCCCGACCCGTTGGGCCCGACGATGCAGGTGATGCCCGGTTCGAGCTCGAGGGTCGTGGCGGAGGCGAACGACTTGAAACCCTTCAGCGTCAGACGCTTGAGGTACATCGACTTCTCCCCCGGCTCAGGACCACGTGGTCGTACACAGTTCGCAACACATCAGCGTGGCTGAGGTGAGCCAGCAAATCTAATCGTCGCTGCTCAGGGGAACCCCAGCGGGTCGAGGATAACCCGCCGGGCGTCGCGATCCGCGGACCTCGAGGGAGAGTCTCAGAGCCCCAGCGTCTGCTTCACCTCGGCCCGCAGCTCCCGCAGGTGGGCGTCGGCGGCCGTACGCAGGCCGGCGACCGACTCGGGATCCGGCTCGACCCGCTCGGTGAACCTCTCGGCCAGGTCGGCGGCGTCGAAGGCGGAGACGTTGGCGTCCAGGCCGATGCGCTTCATGAAGTTGCGGTTCTTGTTGGTCGCGATCATCACGATCGAGGGCACCCCGTACATCGTGGCCACGACCGAGCCGTGGAACTTCATGCTCGCGAACGCGGTGCACTCCCCGATCGCGCGGGTCAGCTCATCGAGCGACTCGGTGTAGACGACCTCCTTGCCCGGGATGTCGAGGTCGTCGGCGTTGGCCACGTCGCGACGGCCGACGTCCATCGTGCCGAGGATGAGGTGGCGTACGCGCCATCCCTCCGCCATCGCCTTGCCCGCCATCTCCTCGACACGTGAGTAGTCGTCGGGCTCCTCCAGGTTGGGCCGGTAGCGGGTGACCACGCCCAGGATCGGCGCGCCCTCGGGCTTCTCGACGGGTGGCAGGTCGAGCGAGCAGACCATGTCGGGGGCGACCTTGATGTCCAGGTCGGCGGAGATGTTGCCCAGGATCCAGTCGGCGGTCTGCTGGTCGCGGACGCCGATGAACTTCACGTTGGGGTGCTCGAGGAACTTCCGGTGCCGCTCGATGATGTGGGGCTTGATCTCGGTGTTGCGGTAGATCGGCACCCCGATGCCGACGACGAAGACGGGCTTGGCCAGCATCTTGTGGTTGAAGTAGCGCGGGTCCGCCTGCCACGGCTGCAGGATGTCCCCGCCGCCGATGAGGATGGCGTCCACCTCGTCGACGATCTCGGGCAGCGGCCGGTCGTAGTAGGGCTTGGTCATGTTGTCGGCGAGCACCCGAAGCTCGAACTCCTCGCCGAAGTACTGCTCATAGACCGACAGGAACAGCTCGTCGCCGTAGTTGCCGGCACCGAAGAACCCGGCCAGCCCGATGACCGGCTTGCGGCCGCCCCGCTCGCGGCGGGCCAGGGCCGCCCTGATCTGCTGCTTGAGCGGGTCCGGCAGGCGGCGTGCTGCGGAGCGGAGGACCGGGTGATGGCGCAACGAGGACAACGGAGGGCTCCTGTGGGGGATCACGAGAACGTACGCCGGTAGCAGCGAACCGCGCGAGCGTAGCGACGCCGGGTTGTTCCGAGCGCCCTTCGGCCGAACCTCAGATGAACACTCGGAGACCAGTGCGTACGCCCCTCCAAAAGGTCGAAACCGACTCTGATATCAGAGTCGGTTCCCCCTGAGCGAGGCCAGCCTTGATCAGGAAATAGCTCTCGCCCGTGGTGTTGCAGAGTGCCCGCAGGTCAGGCGGGCTGCATCTCCTGCATCGAGGTGTCGAGGTCCGCGGTGTGGGCCGCGACCAGTGCGTCGTTCTCAGTCTTCAGGGAGAGAACGAGATCCTCGAGCTCACGCACACGTGCACGCAGCCGAGCATTCTCGGCTGTGAGGTGGGCGGGAGTCCGCAGGTCGCTGCTCATGTAACCGATCAGCGCCTTCGCCATGAATACGTTTCCTTCGTTGGAATCACTAGAAGTTCCCGCGATACCGGGCCGTCTACAAGAGTGACACCGTTATCGACAAGCGTCAACGTCGCGCGTCCAAAGCCGGGACCTCTGACCATGCGGAGGCCGATTTTCGGGCGAAACCTGAGTGCATCGCACTCAACTTTCGTCCAGATCACCGGTCACCCACGGCGACGGCGCTCACGCAGCTGCATGAGCTCCTTCTTCTCCTTGCTGGTCAGCGAGTCGGCACCCTGGGCGTGGATCTTGTCGAGGAGCTCGTCCATCCGCTGGTCGTCCTTGGAGACGGTTGAGGACTCCCACGGGCCGGTGACGACGGTCGGGCCGGACTTGCGCTTCTTGGTCTTGGCCGGCTTGGGCGCCCTCGGCTGGGCCGGACCGGCCACCCGCGGGATCCAGGCGAACTTGTCGAGCAGCCCGAACTGGCGCGCGACGAACGCGTTCACGGCCAGGCCGACGACGAAGACGAGCAGCATCACGAAGCTGCGGTAGCCCAGGTACTGGATCAGCTGGATCCCGACCAGGATCACACCGAAGAGCCAGGCCGGGATGTTGAACATGAACATCCGGTCGGGCCACTGCGCGATCCACAGCAGCACCACCATCATCTCGAGCATGCCGAGGCCGAAGAGGGCGTAGGAGGGGTCCAGCACCGCGCCGAAGAAGACGGCCAGGACCGAGAGCACCGCGGTGAACGCCACCAGCAGCCAGGCGAACCGGACCCGACCGAGCTCGTTGCGCTCGAGGTCGGAACCGAAGTACCAGAAGAAGAAGATCGCGAGTACGTCGAAGATGCCGAACTGCGGATAGGCGAACGGCCAGGTCAGCAGCGTCCACAGCTTGAGCTCGGCGATGTTGGGCTGGACCAGGGCCAGCCCGAGCACGCCCCCACCACCGAGGATGGCGAAGAGCACCAGTCCGACGATGCTCGCGAAGACCACGAGCCATGTCGTGGTCACCCCCAAGGAGCCGATGTGGAACCAAGGCTCGTGGGGGTAACGACCGCCTGGGGACAACCGGAAACGTTCTCGCACGGGGCCGAGCCTATCCACGCATTGGTTGCCGCGTCAGCAGGGCGCTCCCATCGACTTTCTCGATGTCACGCAGTTGGGGCGGTAGCTCCGGATCATCGCGCCACGGATGCTGCCGGAACGCCTTGCCCGCGCCGTACCTGTCGATCATCACGATGAGCGCGGCGAGGTCCTCGGATCGGTCCTGGGCGACCAGCCAGGCCATCAGCCGCTGAACGGGTGGGACGGTCGTGCTCTCGAACGGGACGCCGGCGTCGTACCAGAACTCCAGCACGGCGGCACGAAGCAGCTCCCAGTAGCGCCGCGGATCCTCGGTGTCGGGGTGGACCGCCGCACGGAAGTGCTCCCACATGTCGATCGGCAGGATCTCGGCGAGCAGCGTCTCCATGAGCTTCGCCGACCCGGCCGCGCGGACCAGCTCGATGGTCTGGCGCTTGGTGTCGATCCGCTCGACGAGGTTGGCGGTCTGGGCACGCTTCTGCGTGGCCGAGGACCGGTCGGCGCGAACCTGCCAGTCGTAGACGATCTCGGTCAGGACGTCGAACGACCCGGCGGCGAGGAACGCCTGCGTGAGCGCCACCTGGTCCTGGTAGCGGGTGCGCTCGGGGAAGACGATCGCGTTCTCCGTCCAGAACGACCGTCGGAAGATCTTGTTCCACACGAAGATGTCGGCGAGCATCAACGGCGCTTCCTCGATCCGGCACCTGAGTCGCTCCTCCGCGTGGTTGCGGCGCATCAGGGGCGTCATGAACCTCCGCTCCACCCCGCCCTCGACGCTGACCCTCTCCGCGGCGCCGACCGCGAAGTCCGAGCCCGTACGCCGCAGCGACCGCACCATCGCCGACCATGCGTCCGGCGGAAGGGTGTCGTCGGGATCGACGAACGTCAACAGCTCACCGGTCGCCGCGTCGATCCCGGTGTGCCGCGCCCTCGACACCCCCGAGTTCGGCTGGGTGATGACGGTGACGCCGGGTTCCTCCGCGGCGATCCGCCGCAGGATCTGCGCCGAACCGTCGGTCGAGCCGTCGTCGACGACGATCACCTCGAGCCTCGAGATCTCGTCGCGCGGCTGGTCCAGGACGCTGCGCAGGCTCTTCTCGACGTACTCGGCGACGTTGTAGACCGGCACGACCACGCTGAGTGTCGGCCTGCCCCGCAGAAGGTCCCTCGCCCGACGGACTCCTGCTTCGGTCAGCTGGCGCCAGTCCGTCACGCTGTTCCGCTTCCGACGCCCTGCTCCTCGAGCTGTGCCCGGAGGGCCATCTTGAGCGAGGTCAGGCGGTAGATCTCCTCGGTCGCCGTCACCAGGGCCGCGACCACCTCAGCCTCCTCCGGCGTTCCCGAGGCGGGCCGGAACAGATGGGTCGGAGTGAGGTTGAAGGTGCCCGTCTGGGCGTAGCCCATCCGAATCATCCATGAGGAGACCTTCTGGTATCCCGCCAGCGTTCCGCACTCGACGTACAGGAGAGGTCGGTCCCTCTCGATGAGTGCCGTCGCCCCCTCGAGCACATCGATCTCCGCCCCTTCGACGTCGATCTTGAGCGCCGCCACGCGGGCCGGAAAATGTTCGTCGTCGAGAGCGACGACAGCGAAGTCGCCCTCCTCGTCCGCGACCGCCACCGACTGCGCTCCCAGATTCGTCGCGTCGAGATTGGCCATCGTGCCGCGTGCGGAGCTCGCGTGGACGCCGACGTCACGAATGACGACACGGTCACTGAGGCCGTTCGCCTCCACGCTGGCGGAGATTCCGGCGACCAACTCGGGGTTCGGCTCGTAAGCGACGACGTGAAGCTCTCCGACCACCGCCAGGTACAAGGAGTGGTTGCCGATGTTCGCCCCGACATCGACGACGAGGTCTCCGGGCTCGAGAGCGGCGACCATCGCTTGGAGCATCAGTTCCTCGTACGGGCGGCCGGTCCTCACCAGGTTCGACTGGATGTAATCCGCCTCGGCGTGCGGGACGCAGACCGCATAGCTCCGTCCCCCGACCTCGATCGTGGTCATGGGAGCCGGAGACATCGTGCTGTCAAACATTGGTGATCACTTTCGCATCGCAAGGATGGGACGGAACAGGTGCCTCGACGCCGTCAGCGTTGTCGCAAGGCATCATCGATGGCGCGCCCCAGGTACGGCGCAACAGTTCGCGTGTAGGTGAGCGTCAGGTGTTCACCGTCGTCACGGTAGACGATCACGTGACCGACGACCGGCCGGCAGACCTTCGGTTCGCAGTAGAGGTCCGTCAAGTCCACCAGCACCGCGTTCGGGTCGACGGCAACTGCCTCTGCCAGGCCCGAGGGTGGAAGGACCTTTCTGCGAGGCTGTGCGCACGCTGTGGCTGCGTCCAGCCGCTGCGCCTCCACGCACGCCATCGTCCCCTCTGGCATCGCCGGGTTGTCCTCGATCGCGATCACCGGCACCTGTCGAGGTGCCGGCCGGCGCGCCCACGCACGGGCCAGCCCTTCAGCCGTCACAGCGACCGAGGTCGTCACGTTGTCGTCGGCCAGGATCGGAGACGAGTTCCGCGCCTTGGAGGTGATAACGGCATCCAGGTCATCAGCCTTTTCGACGTACGCACTGATGCTGCGCCGCCACTCCTCGCACATCAGCTGGTCTGCGGTGCTGTTCTTCTGAAGGTCGGCCTCCGTCCAATAACAGCCGACTCGGCCGGCAACATCGATCCGCCAGCCGAACTCCTTCGCTATGTCCTCGTACGCCCCGACCAACTGGTCGTTGTGGGAGTCGCCAACCGCAAGCAGTCGCCTGCTGTAGCCATTCTTCGGGCCGAGCCGGCACATGACGACCTCCCCGGTCTTGGCGGCCGAACTCGACCAGCATTCCGCTCTGTTGGCCTCGTCCGTCGCGAGCTCGGACGGGTCTGGGACGAGGACGCCCTTCAGATCGGGGTTTTCGCAGGTCGGATCCGCGAGCTTGGCTGCGCCCAGACATGACATGTTCTGGGCGAGCAGGGTGTTCACCTTCCGTTCCGACTGGGCTGCGCCGCTCGCCTTGACGGCCAGTCCGGTGGCAACCACGGCCAGCACGACCACCATCGCCCCAGCGCTCCACAGGCCAACCGTGACCGGAGAGCGTCCGCCGAGAAGGCGTCCGGAGAAGCGCACACGGTTCTCCCACTGCGTCGTACTGAGCCATGCGAGGGGGAACGTCACACCGAGGATCACCAGCTTCGTCCCCGCGTTCAGGGGCGCATCGGTGATGAACGGCACCAAGACGATGAGCGGCCAGTGCCAGAGGTAGATGGCATAGGAGGTGTCGCCGACGATGGATACGGGTCGCCATGACCCGACTCGCGCGAGAAACGTCCCACGACCGAGCCAGATGGCGAGTGCGGCGCCGCTCACCGGAACAAGGGCGGCGACCCCCGGGAAGGGAGTGGCGCTGGTGTACTGCGTCGCCGCCGTTGCGATCAGCGCGAGGCCCAGCGCAACCCCGAGAGCGCGCGCCGCTCTCGACCCGATCACCGGAAGCATTCCGATGAGAACTCCGGCGGCGAACTCCCACGCCCGCGTGAAGGTGGAGAAGTACGCCTCCGGGGTGTTCCCGGTGAGCCAGACCCCGTAGGTGAAGGAAGCGCAGACGACGAGGGCGAACAACGACCCGGCGAGTCGTCGGGTGGTGACGTACGACCCGGGACGGATCGACCGGGAAAGCAGCGCCACCGCGAGCAGCAGGAGCGGTGTGAACACGTAGAACTGCTCCTCGACGGAGAGGCTCCAGAAGTGCTGAACCGCGGAAGCCTTGTTGTCGGCTGCCAGGTAGTCCACGCTCGCCCAGGCGAGCCGCCAGTTCTCGACGTACAGGCTCGAGGCGGCGATCTCGGTCAGGAACTGCGACCAGAGGCTTCGCGGCACCCAGACGAAGGTCGCGACGGCGCTCACCAGCAGGACGAGGAGCGAAGCCGGCAGAAGCCGTTTCGCTCGCCGGGCCCAGAACGCACCCAAGCGGATGCGGCCGGTCGTCTCGACCTCCCGGAGCAGGTGACTGCCGATGAGGAAGCCCGAGATGACGAAGAAGACGTCCACCCCGATGTACCCACCACTCAGCCGCCCTGGAGCGAGGTGATAGGCAAACACGGAGAGGACCGCGATCGCCCGCAACGCCTGGATGTCTGGCCGGAACCCTTCCGCCGGGGCCTGCGCGTCGGCAGCCGCAGGCGCATCGGCCGACTGCGTACTCGTCAGGATCGTCATGAAACGCGCCTGTCCACGTGCACCGTCATCATCGTCGGAGAAGCGACGCCATGTCGATGTCGTCCGGGCCGATCACACGACCGTCGTCCGCGACACCTCGGATCCGCTGCAGAAGCGCATCCCGGGGGACCCCCACGCCGTTCTCGACGTGGTCGAAGACTTTCTCCAGCACGAGGTCGTTGTTGCCCTGGAACGCGTTGCGGCGCCAGAGCGCGACAGCCTGTGCCTCTTGGATCTGCTGATAGCCGGCCCGCTCGCGCGGCATCCAGACCGGGTAGCCGTTGGCTGTCGCCATCGCCTTGAGCCACAGATCGTCGGCGTACAGCGAAGTCTTGGAGATCGCGTCGACGTCGAAGGTGGCCGCGGGCAGCGAGTGCGGCGGGTAGAGCACGCCACCGATCCCGGTGGGGAGGAGCTGGTAGCTCGCCTTGCCACGCAGATAGTTGCAGTCATAGACCCACCCGTCGTACGAACGAAGGGTGCCATCGGGGCGGAACAATGCCAGGTTCGCCCGCTGACAGATGATGGCGTGCGGGTTGGCCAGGTGGCCCTCATACAGCGTCTCGACGAGGTTGTCGTCGTAGACGACGTCGTCATCCACGGTGACGATGAGTGCCTCGGGATTCTCCTGAACCGCGTAGAAGTACTTCTTGTGCGGAGCGAGGTCGCCCTCCACCCAGCGGATCTGGAAGCAGGCATCTCGACGTTCGAGAACCTCGGCCGGCACGTCGGCCTCTCGGTTGGGGAAGTTCTCGGTGGAGAGCCACAGGAGCACCTTGTCCGGCCGCCTCGACTGCTCCACGAGGGAGTCGATGCACTGACCGATGCTGAGCATCCTGTGAGGAATCGAGGTGAGCGATACCACCACCTCCCGTGCGCCTGACGAAGCCCGTCCACGTCCTCGCTCGGTCGTCGACCTGGCCGGCTGGAGCCTCCGACCGGTGCCGGCGGCGATCCGCCGCTCGAAGAGGGCTCCGAGGTCCTTGGTGTACGCGTCCATGCTGGCCCGCTCGTCATAGGCCCTGCGGGATGCGCTGCCCATCTTCTCGAGCGCCGCCGCTTCCTTGTCCATCATGGACATGAATGCGTCGCGCAGGGACATCACGTCACCCGTGTCGACCACCAGCCCATTGGCGCTGCTCACCATGTACTTGGCGCCGACGTTCTCGGTCACGATCAGGGGCTTGGACAGCATCGCTCCCTCGAGAGCGACCAGGGAGCATGACTCATCGCGTGACGCGACGACCACGGTGTCCATCTGCGAGAGCAGCTCGATCTTCTTGCGCTCGTCGGAGATCACGCCGTGGTAGTGGATGTTCTCCTCGCCCGCGATCTGAGCGAACACGTAGGACGTGACCGACGTACCACTGTTGATGAACCCACCCGCGAAGTGCAGCTCTGCGCGAGCCCGATACTCCGCCGGCATCGCCTTGAAGGCAGCGACGAAGACGTCGTATCCCTTGCGGTGCTCGATGGTGCCGAGCTGGACGAACTTGAACGTGCCACCGGCCGCGATCTCGTACGGCTGTGCGTACTCGGACACATCCACGACGCTGTTGCGCACGATCTCGACGGGACCGTCTGCGTGCTCCGCGACCGCAGCCGCGGCGTACTCGCTGACCACGCAGATGCTGCGGCTCTGGCGGAGCGTCTCCTGACGTTCGGGAGCTGCAGCGAAGAAGTCCGGCAGGTTGGTCGCCTCGCGCACGTACCAGACGAGCGGGATCCGGCCCTCCAAGACTCGCACGTAGTCGTCTGTCGCCACGGTGTTGCAGACGACGAGCTCGACGCCGCTCTCGATGAGCTTGTTGATCCGCTTCGGGCCCAGCTGACCGGCGCGCACCACCTTCACCGCGATGCCGAGTGTCGCGAACTCCTTCGAGAAGGGACCGGGCTTCGCAGTCCAGACCACCGGCTCGTACCCCAGGGAAATCGCGACCTTGCACATCCGGTGGAGGCTTCGGGGCGTGCCGGTGTACGTCATCTCGGGCGACACGAAGACGATGCGTCGTGACCGCGATACCTGAGCAGTGTCATGCGCTGTGGCCGCAGGCTCGAGCGACTTGATCGGTCCGCTGAGGTCGAACAGGTCACCGAATCGTTCGGTGTGCGTCTCCTCACCGAACAGAGCTGGAGTCGCGTCGTAGAGGAAGTCCTTGTAGACCTCGTGGGAGTACGACTCGTTTTCGATCGCCGCCTTCAGCGGGTTGAACGCGACGTAGGGAGAGATCGGGCGGATGTCCTGATAGTTCTTGGTCCGCTCCAGGTAGGCCTCGACGAAGTCGATGATCCCGCGCTGCATCTCGGTGATCTGCTCGACGTTGCGCGGAGCGTTGTTCCCCCGAAGAGCGACAGGCCGGCCGAGGTCGTCAAACCCATAACCGACGACGCTGGAGGCAACCTGGGTGAACAGGTACTCGAGCGGGTGGTGCAGCAGATCCGTCTTGCGTGCCGCCTTCGGTCCGCCAGGCATCATGAACCTCGCCAGGTCCAGGTTCGCCATCGGCGAGTACGAGTAGGCGCTGATGAAGCCGTCGGACACCATGTCGGTGACCTGTTCGGTGCGGCTCGTACACATGAGCGCACCGGAGACCTCGAGTTCACGGTCAGCCATCGCAGTGCGGAAGAAGTGGCGGAGGGTGGTGATGCAGGTGCCGCTCCAGCCGATGTCGACGATCAGGACCCGCCGGGCATCGCCGACGGCCTCGGTGAAGTACTCCTTCGCCGCATCGACGCTGGTGCGGTTGTGCTCCTCGATGACGTGCTTGTGGTCCCAGAAGAACCGCTCCAGGCGCCGCCTGGTGGCACTCGCCGGGAACAGGAACCGCTCGATGTCCGCCTGGTCCAGATAGGGCAGCAGGTAGTCGAATCCGGTGTCGATCAGCAGTTGCTCGATGGTCTTGGTGTTGTTGGACTCCTTGAACCAGCGGAAGAAGGAACGCCCGACGAAGTCGTCGAAGTTCAGATCGAGAGTGATGCCAGCCGCTGCGTAGCGCGAGACGTCGATGTAGGCACTGTCGGCGCCGCCGTAGAAGCGGTCGTAGACACGCGAGATCACGTCGCAGTCACGCCCGCAGAACAGGATCCGGTCGATGCCCTTCTCACGGACAACCGTCTCGAGGAACTCGCAGAACCCCGCGGCCAAGATGCCGCCGACGCGGAACCCGTGGGTGTAATGCAGACCCTCGGTCCAGGCGCCTGAACCGATCGTGTTGTTGAGGAGCGCCCCGTAGAAACTGCCGGCCAGAACCTCCATGTACGGCTCCCGAACCAGCCGTCGCTGGTCCTCGTTGTACACCGCCGGAAGACCGACTCGCTCGGACTGCTCGACATCCGCCTCGAGATTGTCACCGACGTGCACGATCGACGTCTCGCTGCCGTAGTACTCCAGGAGAACCTGCTGCAGCGTCCCGTCACCCTTGCGACGAAGGTACTCGTTCGACAGGTAGATCTTCTCGTAGCCCGTGTACCCGTTGCGCACGAGCATCTCCTCGATGACCTCCCGGGGGAGGTACATGTCAGAGGTGAACACGATGGTCCTGCCCTTGGCGAGGAGCCGATCGAAGACCTCCTTGATATACGGGTTCGCCTCGGACAGCTCGATCTCGAGGTTCTGCTCGTACACCTCCCATGCAGGATCCGCGCCGTACCGCTCCGCCATCACGGTGTAGATGTCACGCAGTGTGACCTCGCGAGAGCCCTTGTGGTTGTCGTTCTCGCGACGCGCGTGATCCTCGGCCTGCTTGCGGATGCTCGGGAACCTCTCGATACCGAGCCTCGACCCCATGATCCGGAAGACATCCTTCGGGAACTCCACAGCTCGGTACAGCGCCGTGTCGAAGACATCGAACGAGACCACGTCGTACGCGGCCAGCTTGTCGACCATCTCGTCGACGCTGAGCCGCTCGAGGCTGTCTGACTTGAGGTAGTACGGCCCCCCGGTCTCCAGCTCTTCGCCCGGGGTCTCCCCGAGGCGGGCACGGAGCCGCTCGATCTTCGCGTTCAGGCCCGACTGTCGGTCCAGGAGGCGGGTGTAGCGGGACACGACCGGACCGCCGCTGGTCGGACGGCCGAACAGCACAAGCTTGTGCTCCCCATCCACTTCTGCGACGCGCACCATCCGATGACGCAGCCCGAGCTTGTTGGTCGGCTGGTCGCCCATACCGGCAGGCATGGTTCCTCCTTGTGTTGCTGGGGTGACGAAGAATGCGGGTCGTCCCCGCAATTGATCTGGTGGCGATCGAGCTGGCTCGCGACGACGCGGGCTACTTCTCGATGAGGCGGGTCCGTGGCTGCGGGGGACGGACGTCCCGCTTGAGCGAGTCGCGTATGACACGCGGTCCGGACGTCATCAAGGCGCCGATCCGGAAGGACACCGACCTGCGGGTGTCGGCCAGCTCCTGGTCTCGGCCCTGGAGCTCCTGCTCGAGGCTGACCACGCGGCTCCTGAGCCGCTTGCGGACGGCAGAGGTGACGCCGGCTGCCGCCGCGACCGCGTCGGCGAGATAAACAGCGACGATCTCGCCACACATCGGGCTCATCGCCGCGTACTGCCACCACCGATCCGCGAAATCGGCCGAGACGTCCATCCATGGCTTGCGCTTGTCGGCGAAGTGGATGATGACCGGCGAGCTCATCGCCTCGTCGTACTCGTCGCGGGACCAGACCCGCCGAACGGCCGGTCGGCTCCAGAACTCCTCGACGTTCTTGGGGCCGTACTTCGTCATCAGGTTGAAGCGGAGCGGAAGATGACGGATGCGGTCGTAGCAGACGATGTTGATGATGTCTTGATCGTCGGAGTCGAACTCCTTGGACGAGAGCTCGAGAAACTTCGCGACCAGGCCGTGCTCCCGCATCTGCTTCAGGTTCATCAGCATGACGCCGGAGTTGACGTAGCGGTCGAAGGACGGGAGGCCCATCGCCTGCGCGGCCTCGGTCGAGCGAAGGTGGTACGCGGCGGCGGGCACCGCGGCGACGTAGGCGTCGTCCACGTCCTGCGTGTAGAGCTGCCACAGATCGCTCTCGATGATGGTGTCGACGTCGAGGTAGATGATCCTGTCGACGTCCGGGAAGAGGTCCGGAAGCTTGAGCCGGAAGTACGCGGGGGCCGTCAGGTGCGAGGTGCTGACCTTGACGTCGGCGAAGCCGTCCACGACGACGAACGAGATCGTGTTGCCCGGATAGCGGCCCTCGAAGGAGAGGAACTGGTCGCGTACGTCTGCCGGAAATTCCTCCGCCACCAGGATCCTGAGGTCATATCCGGTGTCGGTGCCCGAGTTCTCCAACAGCGACGTGATCGCCACCGACATCGGCTTGGCGTAGTTCAGGTCGGCGGCCATGGCGACCGGGATGGTGCGGGTCTGCTCGGGCTGACCGGCGTCAGCACGGGGTTGCGGTAAGTCCAGATCCTGCGGGCGCTTCGTGGGCGCTTGATCGGATACGGCGAGCTTGTGGGGAGCCACCTGTTGTCCTTGTCGAGCTTTGACCACCCCAACGGCTGGAGTGGTGGTTCACGCCTGTGCCGGTGCTGGAGGGCCTTGGTTTCATCCCGAGATCCGGGTGACCACGTCGCCACTCGGCTTGAACCGCCGGCCCGAACACAGCGGTAGGTGGTCCGCCCTTGCAGCGGCTGCAGACGAACTGCACCCAGGACGAACGAACCGAAGGTTAACTCACCCGAATCCGGAATTCTTAACGAACGATGAGGAGCCCGGGAAGTGTCATCCGCCCGCAACATTTGCGTGGTCCGAAGTGGGCATGAGCAATAGCCCGAATGGGCTATCCCGCCGTGATCCTCGGTACTCGCGGGGCGGGCTGGCACTTCGGGCAGAAGTAGGAGGATCGGTTCATGAAGGCGATGCGGCGCATCGGGGTTCCGCAGCGGTCGCAGGGCTCGCCCTCACGTCCGTACGCAGCCAGCGACCGATCGAAGTAGCCCGACTCGCCGTTCACGTTGACGTAGAGCGCGTCGAAGGAGGTGCCGCCCTGGGCGAGCGCCTCGGTCATCACGTCGTGTACGTGGCCGAGCAGCTCGCGCACCTTCGGGGCGGTCAGCCGCTCCCCCGGCCGTTCGCCGTGGAGCTTCGCGCGCCACAGCGCCTCGTCGGCGTAGATGTTGCCGACGCCGCTGATCACGGTCTGGTTGAGCAGGATGCGCTTGATGCCGCTGGCCGATCTCCGGACCCGTCGGACGACCGCCTCGGCGTCGAACGCGGGCTCGAGCGGGTCGGGGGCGATGTGGGCGATCTCGGGAGGGAGCTCGGCTCCACCGGGGCTGATCGAGAGGCCGCCGAACATGCGCTGGTCGACGAAGCGGAGCTCGCGGCCCTCGGCGGCGCCTTCGAGCCGGATGCGGACGCGCAGGTGCCGCTCGTCGGGCGACTCGGGCGGCTGGACGAGCATCTGGCCGCTCATGCCCAGGTGGGCCATCAGGGCGTCGCCGGAATCGAGTGGCAGCCACAGGTACTTGCCGCGCCGGCGGGCGCCGGTGAGGACGCGGCCCTTCAGGTCGTCGGCGAAGGCCGAGGCGCCGGCGAGGTGGCGGCGCACGGGGCGGGGATGCAAGACATCGACGGCGAGGATCCTCGCGCCGAGTACGTGGCGCTCGAGGCCGGCGCGTACGACCTCGACCTCGGGGAGCTCAGGCATCTAGGCGGAGGAGGAGGCGGAGGCCTGGATCTCGCCGTAGGCGGTCTCCGCGGCGGCCTGCTCGGCCTCCTTCTTGGAGCGGCCGACGCCGTTGCCGTAGAGCTGGTCGCCGACGCGGACCTTCGCGGTGAAGGTCTTCATGTGGTCGGGGCCCTCGTCGGTGATGACGTATTCGGGCACACCCAGCGCCCGCTCGGCGGCGAGCTCCTGCAGGGAGGTCTTCCAGTCGAGACCGGCACCCAGGTCGGAGGCCGCCTCGATGAGCGGGTCGAAGAGTCGGTGGACGAGGACGGTGGAGACCTCGATGCCACCGGAGAGGTGGACCGCTCCGATCACCGCTTCGACGGTGTCGGAGACGATCGACGCCTTCTCACGCCCACCGGTGGCCTCCTCGCCCCGGCCCAGCTTGATGTGCTGGCCCAGGCCGATGGCCTGACCGACCTCGGCCAGGGCACGGGCGTTCACAACCGCCGCCCGCAGCTTGGCCAACTTGCCCTCGGGCAGGTCGGGGTGGGTGCGATAGAGGGTCTCGGTGACCACGACGCCGAGCACCGAGTCGCCCAGGAACTCCAGGCGCTCGTTGGTGGGCAGGCCACCGTTCTCGTAGGCGTAGGACCGGTGAGTCAGCGAACGCTCAAGCAGCTCGGGGTCCAGAATCGGATCCCCGAGCGCTTTGCGTAGCTCGGCGTAGTTGGTCAGGAGACTAACCGCGTGTCAGATCAGAGGACCTGGCGACGCTCGGCGCGAGCGCCGTACTGGCCGCACTCGCCGCACGCGCGGTGCGGGATGTGCTTGGCGCCGCAGGCGGGGTTCGCGCACGTCACCAGGGTCGGCGCGACGGCCTTCCAGGCCGAGCGGCGGTGGCGGGTGTTGCTGCGCGACATCTTCCGCTTCGGAACAGCCACTGTTATCTCCTCATAATTCGACCGGCCGGATCTCGACCGGCTACTGAAGCCTGTTGTGCTGGGTGATCCTAGTTGCTGGAGTCGTCTTTCAACGAAGCCAGCCCCGCCCAGCGCGGGTCGACCTTGTCGCCGTGGTCGTGCCCGGGCTCGTCCGCGAGCCGCGCCCCACACTCGGGGCACAGTCCCGGACAGTCGTCCTGGCACATCGGCTGGAACGGCAGCGCGAGCACCACCGCATCCCTGAGCACCGGCTCGAGGTCGATCAGATCGCCCTCGGTCCGGCTGGTCTCGTCGTCCTCGTCAGGGTCCTGGCCGTCACGAGAGTCGTCGTAGACGTACAGCTCCTGGATGTCGACCTCGACGTCGTCGTCGATCGGCTCCAGGCACCGCACGCACTCGCCCTCGAGGCCGGCGAAAGCCGTCCCCGTGACCAGCACACCCTCCATGACCGCCTCGAGCCGCAGGTCGAGCTCGACCGGCGATCCCTCGGGGACAGAGAGGACTTCGATACCAAGATCTGCCGGCGCCGGCACCGTCAGCTCGACGTGACGCTCGGACCCCGGGCGGCGGCCGAGCTCGCGGGTATCGAGCACGAGCGGCGCTCTCGGGTCCAGGCTGGTCACGTTTCACTTCCGGATGAGGGCACGACAGATCTATGAGATCTTAACGGGACCGGGCGACGGCGACCAAAAGGACGGTCGCCACACCGACCGCGCACGCGACCCCCGCGACGCCCGCCGCCACCCAGGCCGCGGCCTGGAAGACCGGGGCGGTGGCCAGGTCGCCGCCGGCGGGGTTCGGCGGGGCGATGTGGGCGAGGAAGACCGCGTACGTCGCCGCCGCCCAGACCCCGGCCAACGGGCCCGCCAGCCGGGGCGTGGCGGTGAGCCCGAGCGCGGTGACCAGGCTGGTCACGACGGTGAGCGGGAGGAGATAGCGCCAGTACGCTCCCCCGCCCCCGGCCGCGTAGTTCAGCTGGATCGCGACGATGACGGCGGTCAGGGCGAGCAGCAGCAGCGCCGTCGCGACCCGGACCGGCTCCCGCCGTGACGGAGAGAAGGCGCGGAGGCCGACGACCAGGCCGAGCACGAGGGGCCCGATCGTGAGCACGGCGCCGATGACCACGTGCTCCTGCAGCGCCGGCGGGATCAGGAGCTGGTGCCAGATGTCCGGGTCGGTGGCGACGTCGAGCACGCTGCGTACCTCCCGTTCCTGCAGGGGGCCGCCCGCCTTGCCGACCAGGTCGGTCTGCATGCCGGACCAGTTGCCGGTGGCACGGAAGTTGCGGACGTAGAACCACGCGTTGGCGGCGACGGCGAGGAGCACCGCGACGCCCAGGCGCAGCACGCCCGCCCAGTCGCGGCGCGCGCCGGTGAAGAGCCAGACGAGGCCAAGGGTGGTCGCGCACAGACCGATGAAGACGACTCCGGGCAGTCGGGTGCCGAGGGCGGCGGCGGCGTACAGACCGAAGAGCACCACGCCGCGGGTCCTCGGCCCGTGGCGGAGCAGCCAGATGGTCTGCCCGACCAGGAGGGTGACCCACAGGACGAACAGGTTGTCGTTGAAGACGACGCCGCCGAGCCTGGTCAGCGCCGGGTTCAGTGCGGTGACGAGGCCCGCCGCGACGGCGACCTCGGGGCGGCCGGGGACGATCTGCCGCGTCGTCCACATCACCGCCGCCACGACCAGGCAGGTGATCACGAGCGCGATGCCGCGCGCGGCCAGCCCGGCGGCGAGCAGGTGCCCGGCGTCGGTGAGCGGTCCGACCACGGGTGCCAGCAGCAGGTAGAAGAGCGGTGGGTGCTGGCCGGTCCAGTCGAAGGGCAGCGTGTAGCCCCAGATCTGCGGCATCCGCATCGGCTCGCCGATGGCGATCAGGGTGCCGTGCCAGAGCTGGTAGGCGTGGTCGACGTGGGCCACCTCGTCCTTGGTGCCGTAGAGCGGCGAGGAGAGGGCGTAGCCGGCGCACACGCCGGCACAGGTGATGAGATTGGCGATCAGGCCTGCGGTCCAGAGCTGCCGTGCGGTGGGCACAAGGATCTCCCGAGCGTTTCGTTGGCGGCTTGCGAGGACGACGTCCCGACCTCGCCGCTTCGGCGGGTCAGGAACGCCGCTACCAGCGCTACCACGACATCGGCCAGGACGGCGATCCCGCGAGCCAGCAGGGCGACCAGCAGCGCCAGCCCGGGCGAGAGGACGCCGGAGAGGGCGACGACCAGGACCGCCTCACGCAGCCCGGCGCCGGCCGGGAGCCCGATCGCGGCCATGCCCAGGCTGAACCCGAGCGCGTAGCCGCCCACGCTGGCCAGCAACGAGGGCAGCGGGTCGCCTCCCAGGCCGACCACGACCACCCAGATCTGGAGCCCGAGCAGGAGCCACACCAGACCCTGGAGCGCCAGCGCCCTGCCGATCCCCCGCCAGGTCGGCAGCACCTCGAGCGGCTCTCGCCGCAGCAGCCGCAGCCCGGTGTCGACCACCTTCGCGAAGACCGGCGGATGCAGGGCCACCAGGATCAGCGGCAGGAGCAGCACCGCCCACCAGTAGCGCGCGAACGTCTCCTGCCCGAGGAACGGCATCAGCAGCACCGAGACCATCACCCCGGCACCGACGGCGATCGCCAGCACCAGGACGCCCTGCGTCAGGGACGTACGCCGCGGCACCCGCTCCGCGCGGGCGAGCTCCATCTGGCCGACGATCGTCCACACCGAGCCCGGGAGGTACTTCCCCAGCTGGCTGACGTAGAAGATCCGGGCCGCCGGCACCAGCGGCAGCGGCGAGCCGAGATCGGCCAGGACCACCCGCCACATCAGCAGCGCGACGCCCTGGGCGAGCACGGTCAGCACGAAAGCGACCGCCAGCACCCACAGCGGGAGCTCCTGGAAGCCCCGCACGAGCGCGTCCCAGTTGCGGTGGATCGCGTAGGCCGCGACCGCGAGGACGATCGCGACGACCACCGCCTTGAGCGGCACCACCTTCGTCCAGCCTCTGCCCACAGGTCCTCCCAGGCAGCACTTTTTCGGGTGCCGACATCTCAGATGCGGGGTGTGCTGCTCGATCTCTCCTTGACCTCGACCCTAACGTTGAGGTGATGCACATCGTCGCCTTCGGCACCTACGACGTGGCCTCCCATCCGCGGGTCGCGGTACTCATCGAGGGCTTACGCGCCTGCGGTGCCGAGGTCACCGAGGTCAACCGGCCGCTGGGACTGGACACTGCGGCGAGGGTGGCGATCCTGCGACAACCGTGGCGACTGCCGCTGCTCGTGCTCCGGCTGCTGGTGTGCTGGAGCGGACTGGTCGTGGAGTCGTTGCGACGGCGGCGGCGTGGGTGTCCCGACGCGGTCCTGGTGGGCTACCTGGGTCACTTCGACGTGCACCTGGCCCGGCTCCTCCATCCCCGTTCGACCATCCTGCTCGACCACATGGTCTCGGCGGCGGGCGTCGCCACCAATCGCCGGCTGGCCGGCTCGGACGGCCCGAAGCTGCGCCTGATGAAGGCGATCGACGCGATGGCGCTGAAGCGGGCCGACGTGGTCATCGTGGACACGGTCGAGCAGCAGCAGGCACTGCCCGAGGACGTACGCCACCACTCGGTCGTGTGCCCGGTGGGGGCGACCACGGAGTGGTTCGACGCCGGTGCGCGGGCGCTCGATCGGCGGACCGAGGCCCCGCTGCAGGCGGTCTTCGTCGGCCTCTTCTCCCCCACCCACGGCACCCCGGTGATCGCCGACGCGCTCGACCTCCTCGCCGGCGACGATCGGATCGAGGTGACGATGGTCGGCCAGGGCCAGCAGTACGAGGAGGCTCGTCGCCTCGCCGCAAGCAACCCGCGGGTCTCCTGGGTCGACTGGGTCGACGCCGAGGACCTGCCCGACTTCGTCGCCGGGTTCGACGTGAGCCTCGGCATCTTCGGCACCGTCCCGCAGGCTCGCCGGGTCGTGCCCAACAAGGCGTTCCAGGGTGCCGCGGCCGGGGCGGTGGTCGTCACCTCCGACACCGCACCTCAGCGACGGATGCTGGAGAGCTCGGCCATGCTGGTGTCCCCAGGCAGCCCCGAGGAGCTCGCCTCCGCCCTGACCAAGCTCGCCGACGATCCCGGCGAGGCCCAGCGTCTGCGCGAGGCCGCCTACGAGCAGGCCAGAGAGCACTACACCCCGCAAGCCGTCGCCTCGCCCCTCATCGAATGTCTCACCTGACTCCACCTCGACCCAGGAACCAGATGTCGCTCACCGCCACCGACCGCCCGCTGCCTCCGCTCGCACCCCGTGCCTGGTTGCGCTACGACGTCGTCAGCCGCATCATCTACCGGCTGGCGCCGACGACGGCGCTGGAGATCGGCTGCGGCCAGGGAGCCTTCGGGGCGCGCCTGGCCATGCGCGCCGACTACCTCGGCGTCGAGCCCGACGCCGACTCGTTCACGGTGGCCTACGAGCGGATCACCTGCATGGGCGGCCGGGTGCTCAACGCGATGTCCGCCGAGCTCGCGCCGGGAGCGACGTACGACCTGGTCTGTGCCTTCGAGGTCCTCGAGCACATCGAGGACGACAAGGGGGCGCTGGCCGAGTGGGTCACCCACGTCCGCCCGGGTGGTCAGCTCGTGCTCTCCGTGCCGGCGTTCCAGCAGCGGTTCGGTCCGATGGACCGGCACGCCGGGCACTTCCGCCGCTACAGCCCCGCAGAGCTCACCGAACGGCTCGAGGAGGCCGGCCTGAGCGAGATCGACGTCACCGTCTACGGCTGGCCGCTGGGCTACGCCCTGGAGGCGGTCCGCAACCGGATCGACGCCCGGAAGCTGGAGAAGGTGGGCGACCTCACACCCGAGGAGCTCACCCGGGCGACAGGACGTACGTTCCAGCCGAGCGGCCGACTCAAGGGCGCCGCGATCGCCCTCGCGACCAGCCCGTTCATGGCCCTGCAGCGGCTGCGCCCCGACACCGGCACCGGGCTGGTGGCCGTAGCGACCCGGCGTGAGTGATCCGGCCGCCAACGAAGACTTGACCGAACTGCCGCGTGCGCTACCGGCGCCCGGTTCCGACTACTCATAGATTTTCGGCTTGTGTTCTCATCGGATCGGTGGCGCTCGGGCGTCGTGCTGGCGCTTCTCGTCCTCTTCGTCGCGGTGACCTTCGGTCCCGCGCTCGTGGGTCACGGGATGCTGCTGGACACCGGTTGGCTGCACGCGATGATGCCGTACGCCGCCGACGGCCCGATCCCGCAGGGAACGCTGTGGTGTCGCGGCGACACCTGGGACTACTACCTGCCCGGCGTCGAGAACATCGTCGAAGGCGTACGTCACGGCAACTGGCAGACCTGGGCGCCCTACGAGGTGGGCGGCGCGCCGCTGGCCTCGCTGCCGAACCATGCGGTCCTGAGCCCGGTGTCCTGGCCCTACTGGGTGATGCCGATGTGGCTGGCGCCTGCGTGGGTGAAGCTGACCGAGCTGGTCCTGGTGCTGGCCGGGATGGTGCTCTTCCTCGGCCGCCTCGGCGTGCGGCGCAGCATCGCGCTGGTCGCCGGGCTGGTGTTCTTCACCTCCGGGTTCATGATGATGTGGACCAACTGGCCGCACACCAAGGTCGCCTGCCTGGTCCCGCTGCTGCTGTGGGCGCTGGACCGCGCCGTCCACGAGCGCCGTGCGCGCGACCTCGCCGCGGTCGGCCTGGTCGTCGCCTCGATGCTGCTCGGCGGGTTCCCGGCGGTCACGATGTTCGCCCTGACCCTGGGTGGGATCTACGTGGTCGTCCGGGCGCTCGCGCTCCGGGATCCGCGGCGCACCCTGGTCGCCGGCGGCATCGCCGCCGGCGGGGTCGGACTCGGGGTCGCACTCTCCGCGGTCCAGGTGCTGCCGTTCGCGCTCAACATGAGCGCGCTCGGGATCGACGAGCGAGTCCCCAACCAGGTCAAGCCCGCCAGCCTCGTGCTCACCACCGTCGCCCCCGACGTGTACGGCACCTGCGTCGACGGGCTCTGGGCCGGCGAGGACAACCCGATCGAGTCGATCGCGTTCATCGGCGTCGCGGCGCTGGTGCTGGTGCTGTGCGCCCTGGTCGTCCGGCTGCCCGGCGGTCGCCGGCCGTCGACGCCGGCGCTGCTCGCCGTCGTGCTGGCCGCGATCGTCTGGTTGCTGTGGGTCGGCGGTCTTCCTCTCGAGCTGCTCCAGAAGCTGCCGGGCTACAGCTCCAACAGCTTCGGGCGGGCGAACTCGATCTTCGGGTTCCTGTGCGCGGTCCTGGCAGGGATCGGGCTGGAGCGGTTGGTCCAGCGGGCCGAGGAGGCGGGCCCCTCGCGCGAGGAGAGCCGGTCCTGGCGTCCGCGCCTGTTGGTGTCGCTGGTCGTGCTGATGGCGGTCGTCGGGGTGGCTGCGTACTTCCTGTATGCGGCGTACGCCTTCATCGACGGCGCGGAGCGGCCGATCCCGGACGTCGCCGCGAGGCTGAGGGTGCCGGCGCTGCTGCTGGGGATCTCCCTCCTGGCCGTGGCGGCGACCCTGCTGCTGCGGGGCCGGTTGCGGCTGCTGGGCCCGCTGGTGCTCGTGCTGGCCGTGGTCGCACAGAGCACGGTGTTCGCCCGCGAGGTGCTGCCGCTCACCGACCGCGCCGACTTCTACCCGGTCACCCCCGCCCACGCGTTCCTGAAGAAGAACCTCGGCGAGGAGCGCTACGGCGCCTCCGGCTGGGAGCACTCGGCGGTCGCCGACCACTACCGGCTGCGTACGCCGACGGGTCATGAGTTCACCTCGCCGGAGTGGAAGGAGCTGATCGCGGCGGTCAGCCCGGACGCCCAGCTGTCGACGACCTACAGCGACTTCCCTGCCGGCGTGCCCACGCCGGGGCGCCTGGCGGTGCTCGACCAGCTCTCGGTGCGTTACTGGGTGACCCAGCCGCAGGAGGTCATCGGGGCCGCCGAGCCGACGTCTGTGCCGGCTGCGCGGCGCCAGCTTCTGACGGTGATGCCCAGCCAGCAGGCGACGTGCCAGGTCCCGAAGGGCGACCTGCGCGGGATCGAGGTCACCGTGCCCGACGGCCTGAAGCCGCGGGCGCAGCAGCCGACGGTCGTCCGGGTGAGCGTCGGGAGCGGCGCGGAGAAGGTCACCTCCGAGCGGGCCATCGCCGTGAACCGGCCGCTCAGGCGTGGCGAGAGGCTGCGCGTCGCGGTGCCCGAGCATCGCTTCACCACCGGGCCGGTGCCGGTCACCGTCACGTTCTCCGGCAAACGGAGGGCCGTCCACCTGGCCGGCCGCACCGACGGATCCGCGATCTGCGCTGCGGTCCGGCCCGAGAAGGGCGACGGCCTCCGGATCGTGCACGCCTCGGCCGGCGCGGTCGTCTACGAGCGCGCGAGCGCGCTGCCGCGGATCCGCTGGGCCGGCACCAGCGAGGTCGTCGCCGACGGTCCGACCCGGGTGCGCCGGCTGACCGAGGGCGTCGCGCCGGGCACGGTGCTGCTCGACGACTCGTCGACACCGGTCGCGTCCGGTTCGGCCGCCCGGGTCGACGTACGCCGCGACGAGCCCGAGACGATCTCGGCGAAGGTCACCGCGGACGGTGCCGGCTATCTGGTCGTCGCCGACTCGATCGCCCGCCCCGGCTGGTCGGCCACGGTCGACGGCCGCCCGGTGGACCTGGTCGCCGGCAACCACGCCTTCGCCGCCGTGCCCGTTCCCGACGGCACCCACACGGTCACGCTGCGCTACGAGGCTCCGGGGCTGCGTACGGGTGCGGTGGTCTCGCTCCTCGGCGCTCTGGTGACACTGGGGCTGTTGCTCGGTCCGTGGCTGGTGGATCGGCGTCGTGGCAGACGCCGCGTGGACCCGTCCTGAACGCCAGGTTTCCTTAGCACATACGCCGGATGACACCCGCGAGGGGGCGTGGGGCCGCGGAATCCACGCGGTAATGTGGCCGCTCAGAAGCCCCTCACGAAACCCCGAATATCTGTGTTCGGTCCCACTACTTGCCCTGAGGTCCCTGTGAAGCTTGTCGTTCAAGTCCCCTGCCTCAACGAGGAGGAGACGCTCCCGTCCGTCCTGGAGTCGATCCCGAAGCAGATCCCCGGCATCGACGAGATCGTGATCCTGATCGTCGACGACGGGTGCACCGACCGGACGGTCGAGGTGGCCAAGGAGCACGGCGTGCGCGAGTTCGTGCACCACTCCCGCAACCAGGGTCTCGGCCGGAGCTTCCACGACGGCGTGGTCCGCGCGCTCGAGCTGGGTGCCGACATCGTGGTCAACACCGACGGCGACAACCAGTACCCGCAGGACCGCATCGCCGACCTGGTCCAGCCGATCATCGACGGCCAGGCCGACATCGTCATCGGCGACCGCCAGGTCGACCAGATCGAGCACTTCTCCGGCCTGAAGAAGAAGCTGCAGAAGGTCGGGTCGAAGGTGGTCAACATGGCCGCCGAGACGGACCTGCCCGACGCGGCCAGCGGCTTCCGCGCCTACTCGCGCGAGTCGCTGATGCTGCTCAACACCGTGACCCGCTTCTCCTACTGCATGGAGACGATCATCCAGGCGGGCAACAAGCGGATGAAGATCGCCTCGGTGCCGATCGAGACCAACGCCAAGACGCGTGAGTCGCGGCTGTTCAAGTCGATGCCCGAGCACATCATGAAGTCCGGCGCGGCGATCGTGCGCAGCTACATGATGTACAAGCCGTACGCCATCTTCGTCTGGCTCACCGCCTTCTTCTTCATCCTCGGCGCGATCCCGTTCGTGCGCTACCTCGTGCTGTGGCTCAGCGGCGACAACGGCAACCACATCCAGTCGCTGCTGCTCGGCGGCGTGCTGATCAACCTGGCCTTCATGTCCGCGATGCTCGGCGTCATCTCCGACCTGATCCGCACCAACCGGGTGCTCATCGAGGACGACCTGGAGCACACCAAGAAGGCGCGCTTCGGCAAGTCCGGCACCGAGATGCTCCGCGACCAGACCTCGGTCGCCGAGTTCGACCTGCCGCACACCAAGGCGCGTGCGACTGCCCAGTCCGGCGAGACGTGGACGACCAGCCTGTGACAGCGACCCACTCCGACCCGGTCTCCGCTTCCGGGGCCGGGTCGTCTGCTACGCCCGGCCCCGCGAAGCCCAGCACTGCGAAGCGGCTGGTCAAGATCGCGCTCGCCCTCGTGGTCGTGCTCGGCGGCGCCTATCTGGTCTGGCGCCAGCGCGACGACCTGGCCACCGCGGTCCAGGAGCTGAGCGTGGGCCGCTTCGCGATCGCGGGGGTCCTGGCGATCGTCGGCACCATGCTGATCGGCCAGATCTGGGTGGCCCTGCTGCACGGTATGGGCATCCGGCCGTCGCTTCGCGACGCCCACTCGGTCTTCTACGTCTCCCAGCTGGGCAAGTACCTGCCCGGCTCGGTGTGGCCGGTCGTCGCCCAGATGCAGTTCGGGCTGCGCTGGGGCGTCGCTCGCCGGACGATGCTCGGCGCCAACATCCTCTTCATGGGCATCGTCGTCGCCAGCGGCATCGGCGTGGGCGCCCTCCTGCTCCCCTGGTCCTCCTCCGAGGGCCTCAGCCGCTACTGGTGGCTGCTGCTCCTGCTCGTACCGCTGGCGGTGTGCCTGCACCCGCGCGTCGTCCCGGGCATGCTCGACTGGCTGTTCGCCCGGCTCGGCCGGGAACCCCTCGGCGTACGTCTCACCGCGCGGGGCCTCTTCACCGCCATCGGCTGGGCAGTGCTCGCCTGGGTCGCCTTCGGCCTCCACCTGGCGGTGATGATGCAGTCGTACGCTTCGGTGGGGCTGCTCGAGGTCGCGGCCGCCACCGGCGGGATGGCGCTGGCCTGGGCCGCCGGGATCGCATTCATCCCCGCGCCTGCCGGTGCCGGGATCCGCGAGGCGCTGCTCGCGCTCACCCTCGGCCCGATCATCGGAGTCCCCGAGGCGCTGACCGTCGCGCTCGCCTCGCGAGTCCTCCTGCTCATCGCCGACGTGGTGCTGGCTGGTCTCGGAGCGGTTGCCGGGCGGCGTACGTCCTGACGGTGCCGGGCGGCCGGGCTGCCAGGCAGACGGCGACCAGACCGCAGACCAGCCCGGCGGCGACCACGAGCTCCGCGTTCCGTGACTCGGAGTTCGGGAGACGGCCCACATACGTCGCCGAGTCGACGAACCACCTGAAGATCAGGAACGCGTAGAGACCCAGCGCGAGGGTGGTCGCGGCTGCCGCCAGGTGGGCCCGCGACTCCCGCGCGCCTACCGGGACCAGATCGACGAGCGCCGTGACACCGACCGCGAGCACCGTGGCCAGGAGCGGCATCAGCGGCAGCAGGTAGCGGTCGTTCGGGTTCCCGCCGCCCGCGACGAAACCGACCAGGTTCGCCAGGATCACCGCTGCGTGGACCATGAGCAGCAGCCATCCGGCACGTGACGCGGGATGGTCAGGCCCGGCGCTCCACCGGCGGACCAGCAGCACGATCAGCCCGATCACCGCGACGACCGCGAGCACGTCGGCAGCCACCGCGTACCCCTCGGCCAGCAGCGGCGCCCACAGCCGCTCGTACCAGTCCAGCCAGAGCGAGCCGTCGGTCAGCACCTGCCACCAGGTCCCGTTGGGCTCCCGGTCGAACTTCTCCAGCAGCGCCGTGGAGGCGGTCGGGTCGTCGTAGAGAACGATGTTGCGTACGTAGAACCAGCCGGTGGCGAGCCCCGGAACCCCGGTCGCCGCGGCCGCGGCCGCCAGCGCGCGGACCACGCCGCGACGTGAGCGGTCCTGGATGAGCAGCCCCACCGCGATGGCGGCGCCGCACAGGACGACGGTCAGCACACCGGGCGCCTTCGCGCCGGCCGCGGCGGTCCCGGCCAGGGCGACCAGCACCAGGCGCCCCGGCGACAGGCCGCGGTTCAGGATCCGGATCGTGGCCAGCAGGGTCAGCGAGGAGGCCGCGACCGCGACCCCGTCGTTGGCGATGTGACCGCCCGCGGTCACCAGCACGGCGCAGGAGGCGCTGATCCCCGTGGCCAGGAACGCGGTCGCCGCCCTCCGGGTCACCTCGAAGGCGATCAGGCCCACCAGCAGCACGCACAGCGCGGACCCGACGGCATTGATCATCCGCATCCCGACGACCATCACCTGAGGTGCGTCGAGCGCCTCGGCAGCGGCCACGAACGGCAGTGACATCAGGTAGTAGAGCGGAGGGTGGTTGGCGGTCCAGATGTGGCGGTGCGGCTCGTCCGCCATGGTCGCCAGCCCCTCGACGACCTGGGGATAGCGACGCGCATCCGTCGTCACGGGTGTGTCGATCGTCGGCAGCCGGCCCGAGGCGAGCTCCACCGCGTAGCCGGCGTTCGGTCCCTCGTCGCGGGTCTGGTACTGCAGTGACCGGGTCAGCGCGACGTAGCTGCTCAGGCTCAGCGCGAAGAACGCCACCAGCACCATCGCCGCCAGGATCCGTCTCGGGAGACGTACGCCGGCACCGTCCTCGTGTGTGGATCGGGGCATTCGCGACCTTCGGGCTGGGCTCAGGGGGCTTGGGTGGCGAGCCTATGACGGCTACGCGCGCCTGCGCTGCTTGGCTCAGCGTGTCCAACGACTGTTGTTTTCGGGGCGGGTCTGGGCCGCCGGCCAGTCGCTCCACGGGAGGCGGACGCACCACGGTGAAGGAAAATTCATTCCCCCAGAACAAGTAGGCGCTCCCCCGGTGAAAGAAAAATTTCTTTCACCGCCTCAACCACCCCCCGGTCGGCGGCAACCGTAGTGAACGAAACTTCGTTCACCCCAGATCCCAAGCCCCCGCCCAACCCGCATCGCCGCGCCAAACCCCTGCCGCCGACCCGATAACCAGCCAAAATTCTCACCCTCCCCAAAAGGGTCGGCGGCAAAACACCCACCACAAAGAACAGCCGAATCAGCGCGTCGGAACGACCTCCCCACCCCGAACACTGAGATCCCGCCGCTCCACCCTCCCCCGAGACTTGTGGGTCCAGATGGTGACGGTGGTGACCTGCTTCTCGATCCTCACGATCGAGCACGGGACATAGTTGGCGCGGATGGCATCGGTGAGCCAGGGCTGCGGCGTGTGCAGCGGCATCGTCTCGATGATGACCGGGATCGACCCGTCCTCGAGCTGAGGCACCAGCACGTCCTCGTACTGGGCGAAGTCGTAGTGGAACAGGTAGTAGGGCGTCGGGTTGGTGAGGTCGAGGGTGTCGTAGAGCTCGAGATAGTTGGGCATGACCAGCGCCTCGCGGATGCCCCCGCTGCAGCGCTCGTACTCCGGGCCCGCCCAGCGGGTGATCGCGTCGGTCACCTGGAACGACTTCGCGTCGCGACGCATGTCGTCGAGGTGGTCGACCGAGGCAAGCGCGGGTACGCCGCCGAGGACGACCAGGGCGCCGGCCGAGACGGCTGCAGTGGCACCGCGCAGGAACGTCGCCCCGAGAACCGCACCGGCTACGGCCAGGGCCACGAGCAGCACCCCGCCCGCCATGCTCTGCAGGCCGAACCCGATCCAGAGGGTCGCGGCCGCCCATGCGGCGCCGCCTGCAGCCAGAGGTAGGGCGATCGCCGGCGCCCTCACCCCGGCCGGCAGGGACGTACGGCGCTCGTAGAGCTCGGCTACGGCGAGGACGACGGCAAGGAGGACGAGAGCCGAGACGGTGGTGGTGTGGGGGTTGTCGACGCGACGGATCGGGACGACGACGAGGACCAGCCCGGACAGCGCGATCAGCCGGGTGGAGTCGGAGATCCGTTGCCACACCAGTGGCACGAAGGGCAGCAGCAGCGCGAACGGGTAGAGCGCGAGGATGAAGAACCGCCCGGACTCGGTCGGCAGGTCGAAGAAGTTCCAGACGGCGTACTGCGAACCTTCGTGCGTCTCGGTCTGGCCGAGGATCACCTGCCGGTTGAAGTCGGCGAAGGAGAGCCCCCACAGGACCTTGTACGCCACGGCCTGGAGGACCAGCCCGAGCACGAACCCGCCGGCGAGCTGGACGCAGTTGACGATCCGGGTGCGCCAGGCGACGTCCCGGCGGGCGAAGAGCTCGAAGAGCCCCGAGGCGCCGGTGAGGAGCACCGCCAGCTCGACGTACTGCCAGAAGACGAAGGCGGGGAGCAGCACCCGCGCGACCGCGGCCAGGCGCGGGTGCGACTCGAGCCGACCGGTCGGCAGGAGGACGAAGACCCAGAGCAGGCAGATCGTGTACTTGATGTGCAGCGGGGTCGCCAGCAGGAGCACGCCGAGCGCGACCGCGACCATCACGGCCGGGTGCAGCCGCAGCCGCAGCCCGATGGCGGCGGCGAGGACCGCGCCGAGACCGGCGCCGAGGAGGCGGCCCCAGAGGAAGTACCAGATCGTCGGGGACCCGGAGGCGACCGCGTAGAGCACCGAGGAGACCCAGAAGGAGCCGGCGTTCCAGCCGTGCTCGAAGTCGACCAGCGGGATCGCACCGTGGGCGGTCATCTTCGCCAGGTGGTACTGCGCACCGAAGTCCTGGGTCAGGAAGGTGCCGTTCTGGGCGCCGACCGAGTAGGCCGACCAGAGCAGCGCCAGCACGCACACGCCGGCGAAAGTCGCCCAGCGCACGATCCCCACACCTTCGGTCTGCTCCCCCGATGTCGCCGCCATGAGGAGGACCCTAGATCACCCCTTGGTCAGGACCGACGTGCGCTCGGGGTACGGCAGGGTCGGGGTGAGGCCGGCGTGGATGGTCTCCTTCAGCCCCGAGGCGGCGATCGCCTCGACGTAGCGCTTGCGGCGGCTGTTGTCGAAGACGATGATCCCGCCGGGAGCGAGCCGGTCCTTGGCCTTCTCCAGGCACGCCTCGCGGGCGCGCCCGTCGATCACCACGAGGTCGAACTCGCCGTCGACGTCGTCGATGGAGTTGACGTACGTCTCGAAGTCGAGGCCGGCGTGGCCCTCCTTCTGCGAGGGGATCACGGGGTTGTCGTTGGGGACCGGCTCGATGACCCGGAGCGAGATCTTCTCCTCGCCGGCGAGCTCGGCCTGCATCATCTCGCCGAAGCCCTTGTGGTGCTCGACGGAGTGGATCTCGTCGGCGCGGCGGGAGAGCCAGATGGTGGAGGCGCCGGAGCCGTACTCGTAGACCCGGATCGGGCGCTCGCGCTCGCTCAGCCAGGCGTCGACGGCGGTGATCGCGTCGTAGGTCCACCACGGCACGTCCAGCTTGGCCATCGCCAGGGAGTCGTAGACCTTGGTGAGCGAGTGGGTCCAGTGACGCCAGCGCTGCTCGACCGGCGGAGCGGTCTCCTTCGCGAGTCCCGTCTTCGTCAGCCCGCGACCGAGAGCCTTGAGGGAAGCGGCGTAGGACTGCTTGGCCAAGGAAAGAGGTGAACGGCCTGAGGTGGACATTGATCTCCAGAGAAAGAATGACGGGCAGCGCTGATAAACGATACCGGCGAACCGTGCCCCTTACTCGGAACGTTCTGCCAAACGCTTGGTGAGTCGTGCAAGAACATCCGGCGGCAGGAAAGCCGACACATCCCCACCGAAAGTGGCCATCTCCTTGATCAGGCTGGAGGAGACCGCGGCCCAGCGCGGGTCGTTGAGCAGGAAGACCGTCTCGACCCGGGTCATGTGGGCGTTCATCTGCGCCATCGGCGCCTCGTACTCCAGGTCGGGCGCGCCGCGCAGCCCCTTCACGATCGCCTGGGCATCGATCTCGACGCAGAAGTCGGTGACCAGTCCGGTGAACGCCTGGACCCGGACGTTGCCCAGCGGGGCGGTGATCTCGGTGATCATCTCCATCCGCTCCTCGGGCGTGAACAGGCGCTTCGACTTCGACGGGTTGACCCCGACGGCGACGACGACCTCGTCGAAGATCGCCGCGGCGCGGGTGAAGATGTCGAGGTGGCCGAAGGTGGGCGGGTCGAACGACCCCGGGCACACCGCGCGACGCGTCATGTCTTCGATTCTCCTTCGATCATTCCGGCGCAGTGCCGTACCAGAGCGTGGTCTCGCCGTACTTCTTCGACTTCTGTCCGGTGAACCCGTCGGGCCAGACCGGCTCGGGGCTACGCGCGGACCGTTCGACGACGACCAGCGCACCCGGCACCAGCCAGCCGTGCTTGACCAGCAGCGCGATGTCCTCGGCGACCGCGTCGTCCGAGAGCGGGTAGGGCGGGTCGAGGAAGACCATGTCGTACGGAGCCGCCGGCGGCGTCACTAGGGTGCTCGCCACGCTCGCCGCGACCACGTTGGCCCGCGGGAAGCCGAGCTCCTTGGCGTTCGAGCGGATCACCCCGGCCGTACGCCGGTCCGACTCGACCAGGGTCACGACCCCGGCGCCGCGGGACCATGCCTCCAGCCCGACCGCGCCGGTGCCGGCGTAGAGGTCGAGGAAGCGCAGCCCGGCCAGGGAACCGTAGGAGGACTCGATCGCCGAGAAGAGCGCTTCGCGGACCCGGTCGGTGGTGGGACGGGTCCGCACCCCTTTGGGAGCGAGTAGGCGCCGCCCTCCCGCGACGCCTCCGATGATCCGAGTCATTGGGACACCTTAGGACTTCTCGAGGTAGTCGGCGGAGGCGGACTCCTCGATCTCGCTGACCCGCTCGGCCAGCAGCGGCGCACTGGTGAGCTCGACGTCCTTCTCCAGGAGCGACTCGGCCGCCTCGCGGGCCTGCAGGATCGTCTCCTCGTCGCGGAGCACCCGCAGGCTCTCCAGGCTCGATCGCCGGCCCGACTGGGAGGCGCCGAGCACGTCTCCCTCGCGGCGCTGGTCGAGGTCGACCCGGGAGAGTGCGAACCCGTCGGTGGTCTCGGCGACCGCGTCCAGGCGGGTCCGGGCCGGGGTGCCGGCCTCGGCGTGAGAGACCAGCAGGCAGAGCCCGTGCAGTCCGCCACGGCCGACCCGGCCGCGTAGCTGGTGGAGCTGGGAGACGCCGAATCGGTCGGCGTCGAGGATGACCATGGTGGTGGCGTTGGGTACGTCCACGCCGACCTCGATCACCGTGGTCGCGATCAGCACGTCGATGTCGCCGGCGGCGAAGGCGCTCATGGTGCGCTCCTTCTCCTCGGCGGGCAGCTTGCCGTGGAGCTTGGCGACGTTCAGCCCGCGCAGCGGGCCGGTGGTCAGCTCCTCGGTGACCTCGTCGACGGCGGAGAGCTGGCCCTTGGCGGAGGCGACCTCGTTGCCGTCAGCGTCGAAGTCGCGCTGGTCGCTCTCCCCCTGCTCGGGCTCGTCGCCGCTGATCCGCGGTGCGACCACGTAGACCTGGTGGCCCTTGTCGACCTCCTCCTTGACGCGTTCCCACACCCGGGCGATCCACGCGGGGTGGTCCACCAGGGAGACCAGGTTGGTCTGGATCTCGGCCCGTCCGGCCGGGAGCTCGGTCAGCGTCGAGACCTCGAGGTCGCCGAAGACGGTCATCGCGACCGTGCGCGGGATCGGCGTCGCGGTCATGACCAGCAGGTGCGGCGGGGTGCCGGCCTTGTCGGTCAGAGCGGCGCGCTGCTCGACGCCGAAGCGGTGCTGCTCGTCGACGACGACCAGACCCAGGTCGTCGAACATCACCTGGTCCTGCAGCAGTGCGTGGGTGCCGACGACGATCCCGGCCTCGCCGGTGGCGATGCGGCTCAGCGGTCCCTTGCGCTGGGTCTTGGTCATCGAGCCGGTGAGCAGCTCGACATGGGTCTGCTCCTGGTCGCCGGCGAAGAGCCCTCCGGCCAGGCCGCTGGCGGCCAGGTCACCGAGCATCGCGGTGATCGAGCGGTGGTGCTGCTGGGCGAGCACCTCGGTCGGCGCCAGCAGCGCGGCCTGGCCACCCGAGTCGACGACCCGCAGCATCGCGCGCAGCGCGACCAGCGTCTTGCCGGAGCCGACCTCGCCCTGGAGCAGGCGGTTCATCGGGTGGGGCTGGGCCAGCGCGGTCTCGAGCTCCTCGCCGATCGTCTCCTGCCCCTTGGTGAGGGTGAACGGCAGCCGCTCGTCGAAGGCCTCGAGCAGATGGTGCACCCCGCCGGTGCGGGCAGTGGTGCCGAGCGCCTGGAGCGCCCTCCTCCTCCGGCCCAGAACCAGCTGCAGCCCGAGCGCCTCCTCGAACCGGAACCGGTGTTGGGCGCGCTGGACGTCCTTGAGCTCATGCGGCGCGTGGATCAGGTCCAGCGCGTCGCGCAGCCCCGGCACGTCGTACGTCTCCCGCAGCTGCTCCGGGAGCACGTCGGTGACGTCTTCGACGACCTGCCGGGCGAACCGCACCGCGCGCATCACGTCCCAGTGCTGGAGCCCCGCGGTGAGGGGATAGATCGGGAAGAGCTCGGTCAGCTCCTCGACGGCCATCTGGTTGTCGGCCGCCTCGGCGGCGTTCTCGGCGTCGTCGTCGCCGAAGACGACCATCTGCGGGTTGGCCAGCTGCCACTCGCCGCGGAACGACCCCGCCTTGCCGACGAAGACGCCGCGGACACCTGGGGCGAGCACGCCGCGCCGCCACTCGGCGATCCGCTGGGACTTGGAGAAGAAGGTCAGCTGCAGGTCGGCGGTGCCGGCCTTGAGCTGGGTCTCGACGCGGTAGGCGGGGCGGCCGGTGCGGCGGTCGGTGTGCTGGCGGACGACGCTGCGGACCACCTCGCCGAGCACGGTGAGCATCTCGCCCTCGTGCAGCTGCGGGGTCTGGCTGAGGTCGGCGGTGCGCAGGTAGCGCCGCGGGAAGTGGTAGAGCAGGTCGCCCACGGTGCGCAGGCCGAGACCCTTGGTGAACTTCGTGGCGTGCTTGCTGTTGCCCAGCACGGCCTCGATCGGCGACTCGAGGGTGATCGCCACCGTCTCTTCTCCTCTACTCGACCGACATCAGGAGGGGGTAACGCTCCTGGCCTCCGTCGTACACCATCACATCAACGGCCGGATGGTTGGCAGCCAGCCACGCCGCGACGCCTTGGGCGAGCTCGCCGGTGGGGTCCTCCAGGCCGGAGACCAGCGTGACCAGCTCGCCACCACCGCCGATGAGCCGGGCGAGGACGTAGGTCGCGCATGTCTCCAGGTCCTGACCGACCTTGACGAAGTCTCCGTCGAGCACCCCGAGCGCGTCGCCCGGCATACATGGCCCGGCCATGGTAATCGCTCGGGTGTTCGAGATCGTGACGGCGCCGTGCCGTGCGTGTCGCGCGGTGGCGGTCATCTCCAGCACGTCCTTGTCGAACTTCCGGCCGGGCTCGTGGACCGCGATCGCTGCCAGTCCCTGCACCTGACTGCGGGTCGGGATCACCGCGACGCTGATGTCGAGGTCGTCCTCGGCGGTGCGCGCGGCGGCCTCGGCGGACTGCCGGGTGGGCGCGTCATTGGGAAGCACGATCACCTCGGACGCCCCGGAGGCGGTGATCGCCTCGAGCAGCTCCGAGGTCGTCGGGCGCCGATGCGGGCCACCCTCGATCACGATCGCGCCGGCACCACGGAAGAGCTCGGCCAGACCCGGCCCGGCCGCGAACGCGATCACCGCCCGGCCGCTGCGGGTGGCGTGGCCGTAGGCCTGGCCCGCGATCTGCTCGGCGAAGTGGGTCACGTGGATCCGGTGCGGCCGTCCTGCGCCGATCCCGGCCTCGATGGCGGCGCCGACGTCGTCGACGTGGACGTGCACGTTCCAGATGCCCTCGCCGCCGACGACGACCAGCGAGTCGCCGAGCGGCTGGAGCCGCTTGCGGAGATCCGGGATCGCGGCGTCCTCGGCGTCGAGCAGGTACATCACCTCGTAGGCCGGACCACCCGGCTCCAACGCATGACCGTCCGCCGCGCCCAGACCGGCCGTGATCGGGATGGGGATGGGGATGTGCGGGGTCGGGGCCTGGGGGCTCGGGCGGCGTCCGGTCAGGGCGGTGTCGAAGGCGTCGAGGAGCACGCAGATCCCGCGGCCACCGGCATCGACCACCCCGGCGGCGGCGAGCGTCGGCAGCTGCTCCTGCGTACGGGCTAGGGCGGCGCGGGCCGCACTGGCGGCGACCGACATCACGTCGCGGGTGCGCGCGGAGTCGTCGATCTCGACGCACGCCTCGGCCGCGTCCGCGGCGGCGCGGAGCACGCTGAGCATGGTGCCCTCCTGCGGCTCCCCCACCGCGGCGTAGGCAGCGTTGGCGGCGTTACGCAGCGCGTCGGCGAAGACGACGGCGGTGCGCTCGTCAGCGGTGGCCTGGATCAGGCGGCGCAGCAGCGCGCCGATCATCTCGGCCAGGATCACACCGGAGTTGCCACGGGCGTCCAGCAGCGCGCCCCGCGAGAAGGCGCGCAGCCCCTCCCGCCAGTCGGATCCGGTGAACTCACGCAGCCGGTCGCGGGCCGCGGCGATGGTCAGGTAGAGGTTGGTCCCGGTGTCGCTGTCGGGAACCGGAAAGACGTTGAGCGCGTCGATCTCCTCGCGGTGCGACGCGAGCGCGTCTGTCGCCAGGTCGCCGAACCGGCGGAACAGATCGAGCTTGACCTCGGCCACTCTGCCTCCCTACTCCTCGACACCCTGCATGCAGCCAGAACCTGTGACGCCGGACACACTTCCCGGCGTCGCGGCCCCAAGGTTAGGCCGTGCCTGGGTACGGGGTAAACGACGGGTGAACAAATCCGAGGCTGCAGCAAAGACACGAGCGAGTAACAAGTTCTGCCGGGTCGCGCCCCGCACGGGTGACGATTCATCCCTAGTGTGGAGACTTCCCTACGCCGAAGGACTTCCGGATGTCGATCCCGACCCCGTCCCCACGTGCTCGTCGCGTCGCCGAAATCTTCGACTTCTCCACCGGCCACGGCCTGGAGATCGGGCCGCTGCACAAGCCGCTCGTCCCCCGCGGCGCCGCAGACGTGTCCTATCTCGACCTCTACGACCGCGACCGGCTCTACGAGACCAACACCGACAACCCCAACGTGACCCTCGAGGCCATCCCCGAGATCGACTATCCGATGTGGGACGGCACCCGGATGCGTACGCTCGAAGAGGCCGCGAAGCAGGGCGCACCCTTCGACTGGGCGCTGGCCAGCCACGTCGTCGAGCACGTGCCCGACCTGGTCGGATGGCTGGCACAGGTCGAGGCCGTCGTCGCCCCCGACGGGGCCCTGGTGCTGGTCGTCCCCGACCGGCGCTACACCTTCGACGCCCACCGCCCACCCACGACGATGGGCCAGATCCTGCAGGCGCACGAGGCGGGCGACACCATCCCGTCCGTACGTGCCGTCTTCGACCACCACCGCGCCGCGGTCGACCACGACCCCAAGCGGCTCCACCACCGCGGTCCGAGCGAGGCCGAGACCTGCATCCACGACCTCGGCTACACGTTGGCCCAGGTCGAGCGCGCCCGCCGTGGTGAGTACGTCGACTGCCACGTGTGGACCTATACCGACCGCTCGTTCCCCGAGATCATCACCGAGCTGCGCCGTCTCGGGCTGACCGGCTGGTCGGTCGAGAAGATCCTGCCGACCCCGGCGAACGACATCGAGTTCTACATCGTCCTGCGCCGCGGCTTCTCCCCCGACCTTCCGCAGACCCCCGGACTGCCCGACTGGGTCGAGCACGGCCTCGAGCTGCGCGACGAGGTCGCCCGGCTCCGCGAGGTCGTCGCTGACCAGCGCCGCAGGCTCGAGTCGCAGCGCAAGCAGCTGGCCGGTCAACGCACCGAGATCGACGATCTGCGCGGGTCGAAGCGGTGGAAGCTGGCCACCGCGCTGGCCGCTCCACTGGACCGATGGCGGGATCGCCGCTCCGGCGACTGACGATTTCGTTCGTCACAGCCGGACGGGCTACGCTTGTTCGGTTGTCTCGGCTGGGCAGCCGTTCATCGCGCTCGCCGGCAATATCTATTCGACCTCGATCATCTATTCAACCTCAGGAGTTCACGGTGGCTGCCGTCTGCGACATCTGCGACAAGAAGCCGGGCTTCGGCAACAACCGGCCGTGGTCCAAGAAGGCGACCAAGCGCCGCTTCGACCCCAACATCCAGCGCGTCCGTGCCGTCATCGGCGGCACCCCGAAGCGTATGAATGTCTGCACGACCTGCATCAAGGCCGGCAAGGTCGCTCGCTGAGCTGATTCTTCGTCGAAGGCCGCTACCCCTCGGGGTGGCGGCCTTTGTCGTCGGCGGGTCGTGGTGTTGGTTCGTCTAGGTATGCAGAGAAACCGTCACTTCCCAGCCGGAGTTCCACGCGGGAAGTGACGGTTCGGCTGCATACCTAGACGAACCGTCGCCCGATTCTCAGAAGTGCGTCCACCCCGCCGGCCCCTCGTAGACCTCGCCGTCGACCGTGACCGGCTCACCACCGGGCTCGCCGATCGTCCCGATCACGGCCCACCCCTGCGGCAGCTCGACCTCCGGCGGGAACGCGGCGAGCAGCGAGTGATCCTCTCCCCCGCCGAGCACGAACGCGAGCGCGTCCGCGCCGGTCGCCGAGGCGACCGCCTTGAGCTCGTCGGGGACGGTCAGCGCAGAGGTGTGCACGTCGATGGAGACCTCCGAGGCCTCGGCGATGTGCCTGGCCTCGGCCAGGAGCCCGTCGGAGACGTCGATCAGCGCCGAGGCACCGGCCGCCGCGGCGGCGGGGCCGGCTGCGTACGGCGGTTGCGGGCGGCGGTAGGCGTCGACCAGCACCCGAGGTGACCGGAAGCCCCGCTTGAGGATCGCCAGGCCGGCAGCGGCCCATCCCTGGCGACCGCACAGCGCGAGTACGTCGCCGGGCTCCGCGCCCGAACGGAGGACCGGCGCCTGGGCGACCGCACCGATGGCGGTCACCGAGATGACGATCTGATCGGCACCGGTGACGTCACCGCCGACGACCGAGGCGCCCACCAGCGAGCACTCGGCGGCGAACCCCTCCGCGAAGTCCACCGCCCACTCGGCGGGGAGGTCGGAGGGCACGGCGAGACCGAGGGTCATCGAGTGCGCCACCCCGCCCATCGCGGCGATGTCGGCGAGATTCTGGCCGGCTGCCCGGTGGCCGATGTGGGACGCCTCGGCCCAGTCCCTGCGGAAGTGACGACCCTCGACGAGCAGGTCGGTCGAGACCACGACGTGACCCTGCTTGACCCGCAGCAGCGCGGCGTCGTCGCCGGGGCCGACCAGCACGTGCTCCCCTTGTGCGAAGTGCTTGGTCATCTCGGTGATCAGCCCGAACTCACCGACGTCGGCGAGTGTCGTGTCCCTCGGAAAAGCCATACCTGTATCCAACCCTCCTCGCCATGCGCGGAGATACCGGGACACGCATGACCTGTCTTATCCCCAGGGTCGGTGTAGGTCGAGCGACAGATAACGCGATAGGTTACTTGCCTGACGTTGTGCCAAGGAAGGCACGGAGAACAGGAGCAGCACCATGGTCGTACAGGCGTACATCCTCATCCAGACCGACGTCGGCAAGGCCGCAGAGGTCGCCACCGAGATCGGCAAGATCCAGGGCGTGACCCTGGCTGAGGACGTCACCGGTCCGTACGACGTGATCGTCCGCGCCGAGGCCCGCAATGTCGACGAGCTCGGCAAGATGGTCGTGGCTCGCGTCCAGAGCCTCGAAGGCATCACCCGCACCCTGACCTGCCCGGTCGTCCACATCTGAGCTGGTCGTCCACACCTGAGATTGACGGCTCGTCCCGGCCGTCTGTTAGAACGAAGCCATGAGCAAACCTCCTCTTCCCGGGCCCGTCGCCGTCATCGCCGGCGGGCTGAGCCACGAGCGCGACGTGTCGCTGGCCTCCGGCCGCAACCTCGTGCGCGAGCTGTCGGCGCTGGGAGTGGAGGTGGCTGCGTACGACTTCGACCGGGCGCTGCTGCACAACCTCGAGCGCGACAAGGCGGTCGTGGCACTGCCGGCTCTGCACGGACAGTTCGGTGAGGACGGCGAGATCCAGACGCTCCTGGAGCTGATCGGGATCCCGTACGTCGGCACCGTCTCCACCTCCTGCCGCGTCGCGTTCGACAAGGCCGCTGCCCGCGAGCTCCTGCGCCGCGGGGGCATCCCGGTGCCGGACTCGGTCTCGCTGTCGTCCACGACGTTTCGCGACGTCGGTGCTCCGGTGCTGATGGAGCACGTCATCTCGCGGATGGGCGAGCGGGTCGTGGTCAAGCCCTCGCGCGGCGGCTCGGCGCTCGGCGTCACCGGCGTCGACGGACTCTCCGCTCTCCCGGCGGCCCTGGTCAAGACCTACGCCTACTGCGACGAGGCGCTCATCGAGCGCTTCTACGCCGGCATCGACGTCTCCGTGGTCGTCCACGAGACCGACGAGGGCACCAAGCCGCTGACGCCGATCGCCATCGACTTCAGCAAGGGCCACGAGTTCGACTTCGCGGCGCGCTACACCGCCGAGTTCGTCGGCTTCGGGCGCCCTGATCTCCCCGACGCCCTGCTCACCGAGCTCGGCGAGACGGCCGTACGCGCCCACGAGCTGCTCGGCATGCGCGACATCTCCCGCACCGACTTCATGGTCACCCCCGACGGCAGCTTCGTCGTCCTCGAGGTCGCCATCACCCCCGGCGCCACCGAGACCAGCGTCTTCCCCTTCGCCGCCAAGCACGACGGCACCTCCATGGGCGAGGTCACCCTCGCCCTCCTCAAGCGGGCCCTGTCCCGCTGACCCCCCGCCGACTGCCGAGTCGGCTCATTCTGACGTAAAACCACGCCGAGTC